>JAHDHM010000132.1 GCA_020631315.1 Acidimicrobiales bacterium | reverse complement strand
CGACGGGAATTGACTGCGCAACGAGCCCAACCCGATCACGAAGCCGACCACGACGACGGTCTCGACGAGCAGCTGGGTCAGCACCAGGTCCGGGGCTCCGTGCACCTTGAACAACGCCGACACGCCGATCCCCACGGCGCCGAGCGCCAGCGCAGCACCGAGACGGGAGCCGATCCGCAGCGAACCGAACATCGTGATCGCGACGATGCCGGCGATGACGAGCTGCAGCGGAGAGTCCGCGACCTCGACGATCTCGGGCTCGAACTCGTCCACGAGCGGCAGTGCAGCGATCGTGGCCACGATGGCCATGGTCAACACGTACACCGGCAACGAACCATGCTGGACACGAGCAGTCACATGACCTGCGCCCCGAAGAAGGTTGACCACGAACCGATCGACCATGCCGGCGCCGATCGGCGCCGGAACGAGATCGGTCCGTTTCGCCAAGGCAGCACCGACGACCACGCCGGCGATCACGATGCCCATCGAGATCACGAAAGCGTCGGTGAGGCCGGGCCACTGGAGCAGCGAGTAGACCTCGGCCTTCTCGTCCAACTGCACTGCGGCCGGTCGGACGAGGTCGTTGGCGAGGTCCATCACGACGTAGCCGAGCAGGGTGAGGACGCCGAGGATCGTCGACGGCACGGCCATCGCCGGACGCGGCGCACCCACCTCGGTGGGCTCACCCGGCCTGTCGCCGAACGTGGCCCAGAGGAACCGGGTCGTGTAGGCGACGGTCAGCACCGAACCGAGCACGATGCCGCCGAGGACCAGCGTCTTCTCGAGGCCGGTCATGCCGAGACCGGCTTCGACCGCCGCTTCCTTGGCTGCAAAGCCGAGCGTGGGCGGCACGCCCGCCATGCTGACGCCCGACACGACGGCGACTGCGGTCGCCAGTGGCATCGAACGCCACAGGCCCGAGAGTTCACGGACGTCGCGGGTGCCCGTCCGCACGTCGATCTCGCCGACGACCATGAACAACGCGGCCTTGAAGATCGCATGGGCGAGGACGATCGACACGGCGGCGAACGTCGCCTTGCCCGAACCGATCGACAGCAGCGTGACCATCAGGCCGAGCTGCGAGACGGTGCCCCACGCCAGGATGAGCTTGGCGTCGACATGACGCAGGGCGCCGATGGCACCCCAGAACATGGTGAGCAGGCCGACCGTGGCACCGAGCGGCAGCCAGATGTCGACGTCTCGCAACACGGGCCCGGCGAGTGCCAGCAACACGATGCCGGCCTTCACCATTGTCGCCGAGTGCAGGTAGGCGCTGACCGGGGTGGGCGCTGCCATCGCGCCGGGCAGCCACACGTGGAAGGGCACCTGGGCCGACTTGGTCGCGGCGGCGATGACGAGCAGCACCACCGCGAGCGTCGCACCCGCACCCGACGGCGGCTCCATCTCGCTGAGTCGGACGGTGCCGGTCTGGTCGACCAGCACGAGCAGACCGGCGAGGAGCACGAGGCCACCGGCAGCGGTGATGAGCAGTGCCCGGCGGGCAGCCATGCGGACCGAGGCGTCGACGTTCTTGTGGCCGACGAGCAGGAACGACGTGATCGACGTCAGTTCCCAGAACACGAAGAGGCTCCACACGGAGTCCGACCAGACAAGGCCGAGCATCGCCGTGCTGAACGCCAGCAGCGTCGCGCAGAAACGCGACAGCCCGGCCGCGCTGGCCGAGAAGTAGCCGGCGGCATAGATCATGACCAGCGCGCCGATACCGCTCACCAACAGCGACAACATGCCGGCGACTGGCGACATCTCGAGGGTGAGCACGAGGTCGAGGTCCGGCGCCCACTCGATCGTCCAGGAGTCGGTCCGATCGTCGATGAGAGCGACGAGCGAGTAGACGGCCGTGGCACCGGTCGGCAGCACGGCGAGCGCGAAGACGCCGCGCCCCAGGCGCGACCCCGAGGTGGCGATCACGATGGTCGTCAGCACATGCGCGACGAGCAACGTCTGGATCATCGGCGTCTTTCGGGGAGAAGAGTCACGGAACGGGTCATCCGCACACTTTCAGTGTCGCCCACCGAGGGTACGGATTCAGTGATGGCAGATCCTACGAACGCGCCCGAAAAACACACCCATCTGTTTGCACCCGACCGATCATGCTCATTTGGATTGACCTTCTGTATTGGGTCCTTTATGGTGAGTGCATGTTCGGACTGCAGAGCACCACGTCGCGCCGGGGTCTGTTGACCGCCACCGAGGAGATCGAGCTGGCCAAGGCCATCGACACCGCACGCGCCGCCACCGAACGCATCGACGCCGGCGACGCTCTTCCCGGTGATCGACAGGCGGTGCGAGCAGGCGCCGAAGCCAAGACGAGGTTCATCGAATCGAACCTGCGCCTCGTCATCTCCATCGCGGCGCAGTTCAAAGTCGGCAGCCACGTCGACCGCGACGACCTCATCCAGGACGGCATGATCGGCCTCGACAAGGCCGTCGAGCGGTTCGACCCGGACAAGGGCTTTCGGTTCTCCACCTACGCCACCTGGTGGATCCGCCAGTCGATCCAGCGCGGCCTGGAGATCACGGGCTCGTCCATCCGCATCCCGGCCCACCGGGCCAGCGAGCTGCGCATGCTCGGCGAGGCCGAACCCGAGAACAACAGTCCGCTCGCGAGCGCCGCGGCGGCCCGCTACGTCGACTCACTCGACCGCCCGGTCGGCGAGAGCGGCGATCCGCTCGGCTCCCTGGCCCCCGATCTCGAGACCGACACCGAGATCGACGCACTGAAGGCCCTGGATCACGACGAACTCCGATCGGTGCTGTCGACGCTCGAACCGGCGACACAGTTCGCCATCGCCGCCCGCTTCGGGCTCGGCGGAGGACTCGAAGCCACCTACCCCGAGATCGCCGAGGCCCTGGGCATCGGCGCCGAGGCAGCTCGACGCCGTGTGCTCCGTGGTCTGGCAAAGCTCAAGGACGCCCTCGAGCCCGTCGCTGCGTGAGCCCGGAGCACTCGATGACCGACACGCACGAACGCTCAGATCGCCGGTACACCCCTGGCATGCCGATGCTCGATCCCGAGCCGGAGGTCCCCCGGTGGACCTTCCTGACGAATCACGCCCACGTGCTGATCGCCATCAGCCGTCAGCCCGAGCTGCGCCAGCGCGACATCGCCTATCAGGTGGGCATCACCACCGGGGCGGTCCAGCGCATCCTCGACGAGCTGGAACGCGAGGGTTACATCACCCGCACCAAGGTCGGCCGGCGCAACATCTACGAGGTGGCCACCGACCTCCCGCTGCGCCACCCGCTCGAGGATCAGCACACGGTCGGCGACCTGCTCCAGACACTCGACCAGTAGCGGCACCGCAGCGCGGGAGGCCACGGCGCGCTCTCGGGCACGGCGGCTAGCGTCACGAGGCCGATCGCCTCTGCCGGGAGCCTCCATGCTCGAACCCGACCTCTATCGCTTCGACACGCTCAGCCTGCACGCTGGTCAACGCCCGGACCCCGTCCACGGCTCGCGTGCGCAGCCGATCCACTACACGACGTCGTACGAGTTCCCCGACGTCGACGAGGCCGCGGCGCTCTTCAACCTGGAGGCGCCCGGCCACATCTACAGCCGGATCTCCAACCCGACGGTCGCCGTGTTCGAAGAGCGGGTTGCCGCACTCGAAGGCGGCGTCGGCGCGGTGGGCACCGCTTCCGGCATGGCCGCCATGCACCTCGCCGTCGCGACGCTGCTGTCGGCCGGCGATCACGTCGTGGCGTCGAAGAACATCTACGGCGGCAACTACAGCATCCTCAACCTGACGATGCCCCGCTTCGGCATCACGACCACGTTCGTCGACCCGCGGGACCCGCAGGCCTTCGCCGACGCCATCCAGGACAACACGAAGCTCGTGTTCGCAGAGACGCTCGGCAACCCGAGCGTCGAGGTCCTCGACATCGAGGCCGTCGCTGCGGTCGCTCACGCCCATGGTCTGCCGCTGATGGTCGACTCGACCTTCGCCACGCCCTACCTGATCCGGCCGATCGACTACGGCGCCGACATCGTCATGCACTCGGCCACCAAGTGGATCGGCGGCCACGGCGTGGCACTCGGCGGCGTGTTGGTCGACGGCGGTCGCTTCGACTGGATGGCGTCGGACAAGTTCCCGACCATGACCGAGCCCTACGCCGGCTACCACGGCATCAGGTTCGCCGAGGAGTTCGGACCGTCGGCGCTCGGCATGCGTGCCCGGGCCGAGGGCCTACGCGAGTTCGGCGCCTGCATGAGCCCGATGAACGCCTTCCAGCTCCTCCAGGGTCTCGAGACACTCCCGCTGCGGATGCACAAGCACGTCTCGAACACCGACGCGGTGCTCGAGTTGATGCAGAACGACGACGCCGTCGCCTGGATCACCCACCCTCGTGTCCCCGATCATCCGGACCACGAGCTCGCGAACCGGCTCTACCCGAAGGGCGCCGGCTCCATCTTCAGCTTCGGCGTGAAGGGCGGCCGCGAGGCCGGCCGCAAGTTCATCGAGGCGTGCGAGCTGGCGTCCCATGTGGCCAACGTCGGTGACGCCCGCACCCTCGTGCTGCACCCCGCCTCCACCACGCACGGCCAGATGAGCGCCGACGAGCTGGTGTCCGCAGGGCTCGGGGAGGACCTGATCCGCGTGTCGATCGGCCTCGAGGACCCTCAGGACATCATCGAGGACTTCGCCCGAGCACTGAAGGCGAGCCAGCGATGATCGTGCAGGTCGACGGACTCGACGTCCACGCGAACACCGGCGGCGTCGAGCCCACTCCGGGCGATCCGCTGGTGATCCTCCTCCACGGCGCCGGTATGGACGGCACCGTCTGGCAGCTCCAGACCCGGTACCTCGCGGCCCGTGGCTTCACCACCGTCGCTGTGGATCTGCCCGGGCACGGCGAGAGCGCCGGCGAACCGATCAGCGACGTCGTCGAGCTGGGCGCCTGGACCACCCGCCTCATCGAGGCACTCGACTTCGGGCCGGCGTGTCTCGTCGGGCACTCGCTCGGCACGTTCATCGCCATGGAGGCGGCCATCGCCCGACCGGACCTCGTCCGTTCGCTCGTGCTCATGGGCACGGCCACCGCAATGCCGGTGCACCCGGAGCTCCGACGCCTCGCCGACGACGACCTCCCGAAGGCAGCAGCGTTGATGGCCGGCTGGGGCCACGACGAGCCTGCGCGCAAGGGCCTCAACCCGACGCCCGGCATGTGGATGACCGGCAGCCAGCGGGCCCTGATCGAACGCAGCGCACCCGGTGTGCTGGGCGCGGACTTCGACGCCAGCGCCGGCTACGACCGTGCCGAGGCGACCGCCGCGCAGGTGGCCGTGCCGACCACGGTCATCCTCGGCGACGGCGACCGCATGACCCGCACGAAGAGCGGTAAGGCCCTGGCAGCAGCGATCGACGGCGCCGAGCTGATCGTCCTGCGTGGCGTCGGCCACTCGATGATGCACGAGGACGCTCGAGCGGTCCGTTCCGCCATCGTGCCGATGGCTCGCGTCGGCGTCTGACACCGCTCGTTTCAGGACCCAGCCGGGCTGACCCTCGTCAGCCCTTGACGAGCAGGCTGCCCTTCCAGACGTGGGTGAACCGGTCCGGGTCGCCCCACACCGAGCGGTCGTCGAGTGGGTTCGCGTCGAGCGCGATCACGTCGGCGTCGTAGCCGGGCCGCAGCTGTCCGCTGCGCGGCGCCTGCGGCCCGAGCGTCTCGGGTCCTGCGGCCGTCGCTGCCTCGATCGCTTCGAGATCGGTCAGGCCGGCGTTGATCAGGTGCATGACCTCGAGGCTGCCGGTTCCGTAGAACTGGCCGGACACGAAGATGTCGCAGCCCGCCGCGATCTTGACGCCGTTGGCGATCGCGATCTTCATGGCCTGCTCGTGGGCACCTGAGATCATCTGGCCCTTCTCGTAGACGTAGGCCGGCAGGTTCGTCGGATCGCCGAGCAGCGCGTCGATCACGAATCGGGTCGGCACGAACATCGTCCCGTTGGCCGCCATGGCCTCGGCAGCCTCCTCGTCGAGGAAGCTGCCGTGCTCGATCGTGTGACATCCGGCGCGGATGGCCGCCATGATCCCGGCCTTGCCGTGGCAGTGGGCAGCGACGATCCGCTCGGCCCGACGTGCCTCGCCGACGATCGCCGCCAGCTCCTCGTCGCTGAACTGCTGATGCATCGGGTGATCGACCTCGGACATCACGCCGCCTGACGCACAGATCTTGATCAGCTTGGCGTTGCTGCGCAGGTTCAACCGGACCGCTCGGAGCGCCTCGGGCACACCGTCACACAGGATCGAGAAGTTGTGGTTGCAGATCAGCGAGTGCACGGCCTCGACCGGGTAGCCGTGTAGGTCGCCGTGCCCCCCGGTGGTCGAGAGGATCCGGCCGGCGGCGTGGATGTTCGGCCCGGGGATCCGCCCCTCCTTCACCGCAGCGGCGAGGTGGATGCCCATGCCGCCGACCTCGCGCACGCTCGTGACGCCACCCTCGAGCACCGCGGCGAGGTCCGCCGTGGCCCTGGCTGCAGCAGTCACCGGCTCGGTGGTCGCGATGGTCTCGAGATTCGGATTCGGCATCCCGACGAAGTGACTGTGCGCGTCCCACAGGCCCGGCATGACCGCGGCGACCTCGGTCACGGTCTCGCCGTCGGTCGCGGCAGGTGCCCCGTCGGTCGGGCCGGCGTAGACGATCGACGGACCGTCGGTGACGACCGTGCCCTTTTCGATCGGTTCACCCCGGCCGGGAATCAGGACGTCGGCGACGATTCGCTGCTGCATCGGTGTGCTCCTATCGGCCTCGGAAGACCGGTTCCTCCTTGGCGACGAACGCCTTCGACGCGGCGAGGTGATCCTCGGTCGTGCCGGTGTGGGTGTGGTGGGTGACCTCGAGATCCATGCAGTCGCGCAGCTCACCGTCGACAGCGCGGTTGATGTTCTCCTTCATGTACCGGTACGCGATGGCCGGCCCGGCAGCGAGCTGCGCGGCGAGGGCACGCCAGGTCGGTTCGAACTCCTCGGCCGTCGTCACCCGGTTCACGAGGCCCAACTCCAGCGCCTCGTCCATGCCGAGACGAGGCGACAGGTAGTACAGCTCCTTGGCCTTCGACGGCCCGACGAGCTGGGTGAGGAACCAGCTGCCGCCGTAGTCGCCGCTGAACCCGACCCGGGCGAAGGCGGTGACCATGATCGCCGTGTCGACCGCCACCCGAAGGTCGCAGGCGAGCGCCATGCCCATGCCCGCGCCGGCGAACGGTCCGGGGATGGCCGCGATCGTCGGCTTCGGCATGTGGAACAGCGCACCAGACGTGGCCCGCTGCGACAGACGCTGACGATGGATCCGCTCGTCGTAGGACAGTCCGCCGCCCGACGTCGCCGAGCCCTCCGCGAAGCCCTTCACGTCGCCACCGGCACAGAACGCACCGCCGTTGCCGGTCACCACCACGACGCGGACGTCGGGCGACGACTCGAAGTCGGCCAGCACCGCGGCCAGCGCCTCCAGCATCGGACCCGACAACGCGTTCCGAGCCTCGGGACGGTTGAACGTGATGACGCCGACGCTGTCGTCGCCGACCTCGGCGTGCAGGTGATCGGTCCCGGTGTCGATCGTGCGGGCCATCGCTCAGCCCTCGAGCGCAGCGGCGAGACGCTCGAGCGTCGTGGCCATCTGCTGCTTGTTGAACTCGGCCCGGTCTGCGACACCCGAGATCGAGGCGCTGCCCTCGATCACGTTGTCGGGGCGCAGGTCCTCCCAGTGCTGCGTGACGGTGCAGCCGGTGTCGGTCGCCTCGATCTCGTAGCCCCATGTGGCGAAGTGGAAGTCGCCCCAGACGGCGTGGAACACGAACTTCTCGTTCGGCACCAACTCGACGATGCGGCCCTGCGTCGACCACTCGTTCTCACCGTTGCGGTTGTGCCCGTCGAACATGACGCCGACCGCGGCTTCGGTCGCGCCGTCGGCCCACTCGCAGCGATAGCACTCGGGCGACCACTCGCCCATGCGGGTCACGTCGGTGATGGCGGCGTAGACGACCTCGGCAGGAGCAGCGATGTCGTGGGACACGGAGTGTTCACGGATGTACATGCGCCGACCCTACGTCGAGGCTGGTCCGCGTTCTGAATGGGCCTGGTGCGCAGCGTCCGATCTGAATGCCGATTTCGCGCGTAGTGCGCGATCGTCGCCTTCAGATCGTGGACCCGCGCGCTAGCAGCCTTCAGATCGATGAAGGAGATCTACCTTCGCCGGCGTGACGAGATCACGCTCTACCTTCGCCGGCGTGAACTGATCACGCCGGTGTCGAAGCCGGCGAGGTTGAGACCGCCGGAGAAGCGGGCGTGCTCGATCTTCAGGCAGCGGTCCATCACCACGTCCAAGCCCGCGCCGTGAGCGATGTCGACCGCTTCGTCGGAGTGGAGTCCGAGCTGCCCCCAGAACACCGACGCACCGACCTCGACGGCCTCGGTGGCGACACCGGGCATGTCGGCCGGCTTGCGGAACACGTCGACGATGTCGGGCGTCCCCGGCAGGTCCTGGAGCGAGGGGTACACGGGCTGACCGAGAATCTCGGTCTCGCGGGGATTCACCAGCCAGACGTCGAACTCCTCGCCCTTGCTGAGCAGGTAGGTCGCCACGAAGTTC
>JAHDHM010000131.1 GCA_020631315.1 Acidimicrobiales bacterium | reverse complement strand
CGGCGTCGACCTCGGGGACGAAGTCGGCCATCTCAGGCGCCCCCGAGGTGGTGATCATCCCCTTCGTCTGGAAGGAGTCCTTGATGGTCATCGGTACGCCGTGCAGCGGGCCCGAACTGCGACCCGCGGCGGTGGCTTCGTCGGCCTCGGACGCGGCTGCGAGCGCGCCGTCGAGATCGAGACGGACGACGGCGTTGACGTCCTTGTCGAGTCGCTCGATGCGGTCGGCTGCCGAGATGACGAGTTCTCGACTCGAGACCTCCTTCGCGGCGATCGCCGCCGCGAGGTCTCGTGCGGATCGATAGGCGTGCTCGTCGGTCATGGTGCCCCCTCGACGGCGACTCTAGGTCCGTGCGAACTGCAGCACCTGTTCCGAAAGCCCGAGGGGTCGATGCCGACAACCTCCATCTCGGGAACGTCTCCCGAGCGGATCTGACCCGTACCATGGGCGTTCCCGCAGTTCACCACCAGGAGTCGACGTGGACCTTCGTATCGGTGTCATCAATGCCCCTCGCGAGATCGCCCTGGAGCTCGGCGACGACACCGATGTCGACGCGCTGAAGAGCCAGATCGCCGACGCCATGTCCTCCGAGACCGTCCTGTGGGTCGCCGACAAGTCCGGCAAGCAGATCGCGGTGAACGGCGCCAAGATCGCCTACGCCGAGCTCGGCACCTCCGAGAAGCCGAAGATGGGCTTCGCCGCTTCCTGAGCGGCTTCCGGCTGCGGCCGGACCCGTCACGTCGATGACCCTGCTCGATCGCCGCTTCCTCGTCGTCACCGGCAAGGGTGGCGTGGGCACCACCTCGGTCGCCGCTGCGCTGGCGGTCGCCGCGGCGCGCACCGGCAAGAGCGTGTTGCTGTGTGAAGTCCAGCCAGGCGGCGGTGCCGGCCCAGCCGTCGGCGTTGCCGATCCCGGTTACGACCCGTTGCCGTCGGCGACACCGGGGCTGTCGGTCATGGCCATGGACACCGAACGGTCGGTTCGTGACTTCGTGAAGGTCATGACCAGGGTCCCGCTGCCGGTCGAGTCCGGCCCGCTCGCTCGCATCTTGGACTTCGTGGCGTCCGCGGCACCGGGCGTGCGCGAGATCCTCACGGTCGGGAAGCTCGCCCACGACGTGCGCGAACGCCACTACGACCTCGTCGTGATGGACGGCCCACCGACAGGCCACATCGTCGGGCACCTGGCCGCGACCGAAGGCATCATCGAGATCGCCGGCAACGGTCTGCTCGGTCGTCAGGCCAAGTGGATGAGGGAGATCCTCCACGACCCGGCCATCACCGGCGCGGTGGTCTGCGCCACCCCGGAGGAGCTGCCCGTCGCCGAGGCGCTCGACCTGATCGGCCGACTCGACGACGAGACAGGCGTCGAGGTGGGCGCGGTCGTGTTGAACGCCGTCCGGCCTCCGGCGCTCCGAGCCGACGTCGAACAGCGAGTCGCGGTCGCGGCGGCGGAGCGAGACGCCGACGATCCCGACCGCACCGTGCTCGACGCCGCCGTGCTCGCAGGACGACTTCGGTCGGCCGGCGCCGAAGCCGCAGCGACGCTCCGAGATGGCCTCACCCTCTCACCCCTGCCGCTGCCGCTCGTCGTCGGAGCCCAGAACGACGCCGAGGTCGTCGCCACCCTGGCCGACGCTGTCGCAGCGGAGCTGGACCTGTGAGCGCCACCGCCGATCTGCTGGCCGACGCCGAGGTCGTGCTCACCTGCGGGGCGGGCGGAGTGGGCAAGACCACCGTCGCCGCGTCGTTCGCCCGTCGAGCAGCCGAACAGGGACGCTCTGTCGCACTCGTCACGGTCGACCCGGCACGACGTCTCGCCGACGCGATGGGCATCGAGCTCGCCGACGAGCTCCGTGAGGTCGCGATCGACGGGCCTGGTCGCCTCCAGGCATCGATGATCGACACCTCGGCCGCGTGGGATCGACTGATCGTCGAGCGGTCGCCCGATCCCGACACCGCGACCCGCCTCCTGTCGAACCCGATCTACCGGAACATCACGGCACGCTTCATCCAGAGCCACGAGTACATCGCCATCGAACGGCTGCACGAGCTGTCCGAGAACGACGACATCGACCTGCTCGTCGTCGACACGCCGCCGTCGGGCCATGCAGCTGATCTGCTCGACGCTCCGGCCCGCATGGTCGACTTCTTCGAGGGCAACCTCATGAAGTGGCTGACGGCTCCGACTCGCTCACGAGTCGCTGCAGTGGCGTCCCGGCCCTTCTTCCGAGCCGTCGACCTGCTCCTCGGGCGAGAGTTCGTCGCCGATCTGTCGGAGTTCTTCAGTGTGCTCCAGCAGCTCGGGCCTGGCTTCACCGCCCGGGCGGACGCCGTCGCCGCCACGCTGCGGCTGCCGTCCACGCGGTTCGTCGTCGTGGCCTCACCCAACCCGCGGCCTGTCCGCGAAGCCGTCGCGTTCGCCGGGCAGCTCGCCGACCGCCAACTGACCGTCGGCGCCGTGGTGGCCAACCGCGTGTTGCCCAGATGGCTCGACGACGACGATCTCGTCGAGGTGGCCGCCAGGCTGGCCGACGGCGAGGGCATCGACGGACTCGAGACCCGCGAGGTCGCCGACGCCGCCGACCGCGCCGTCGAACTCCACCGAGTCGCCATCGCCGACCGCCGCCGCATCGATCGGCTCGGCGAGCTCGGTCCCGTCACCGAGCTGCCGCTCCTTCCCGGCGTTGACGGCGACACGATGCTCAGCACACTCGGCGAGCAGCTGGCGGCCCGATGACCCTCAAGACGACGTCGATCCCGCTGGTAGGTTCCGCCACGTGAGCATCTCCGAGATGGCCCGCATGGGCGTCAGCGTGACCGCCCCGCAGCTCGCTCATCTGCAGCGTGTCGTGTCCTGGTGGACGATGCTCGCCGACATCTCGTTCGCCGATCTGCTGCTCTTCGCGCCGATCCGCGACGACCGCATGGTGGTGGTCGGCCAGATCCGTCCGTCGACCGCGCAGACGCTCTATCAGGACGACGAGATCGGCCGCATCGTCGACGAGGTCGACCGTCCGCTCGTGTTCCGGGCCAAACGCCTCGGCGACGTGATCGACGGCGAGATCAACCTCGCGACCGGGGACGGCACTCGGGCACAGGTGCAGGGCATCCCGGTGCGTCACGAGGGCGAGATCGTCGGTGTGATGACGCGCGAGACCCGGCCCGACCTCGAGAAGTTCCGTCATTTCGGTCAGCTGGAGAGCAGCTACCTGTCGATCTTCAATCGGTTCGCGCGGATGATCTCCGACGGGACCTTCCCCTATGCCGACAGTGACGTCGACCCGGAGGACGTACCGCGTGTCGGTGATGGTGCGCTCGTACTCGACCACGAAGCTCGGATCCGTTTCGCCTCTCCGAACGGTTTGTCGACGCTGCATCGAATCGGCTTCGCCGGCGCCATCGTCGGCCGTCGCCTGAGCGACCTCGGCCTCGCCCAGGGCATGGTCCGCGATGCGATGTTCCACGCTCGACCCATGGCCGAGGAGGTCGATCGAGGTGGTCGCGTCATCCAGGTCGTCGCCGTGCCGTTGAGCAATCTGCTCGAGGAGGACGGCGCACTCGTGATGATGCGTGATGTCACCGAACTCCGCCGTCGTGACCAGTTGCTCATGTCCAAGGACGCGACGATCCGCGAGATCCACCACCGGGTCAAGAACAACCTGCAGACGATCTCGTCGCTGCTGCGGATTCAGGGCAGACGCCTCGAGTCGGCCGAGGCCAAGAGCGCGATCGACGACTCGGTTCGACGGATCAGGGCCATCTCCCTCGTCCACGAGACCCTTGCCCAGGAGACCGGCGAGGACATCTCGCTGCGCGAGATCGTCGACGACCTGACGAAATTCGTCGAAGCGAACCTCGTCGAAACCGGGCGCCGGATCGCGCTCGAGGTGGTCGGCGATGTCGGCACCGCTCCGGCCGAGGTGGTCACGCCGTTGGCGGTGGTCATCAACGAACTCCTGCAGAACGTGGTCGACCACGCCTTCCCGTCGGACTGGCCCGTCGGCGACGACGGTGTGGTCGGACGTGTCGCCATCGAGCTGCACGGTTCGACTCGCGCCGGTCTGCAGATCATGGTGGCCGACGACGGCAAGGGTCTGCCGTTCGACTTCGATCAGGACCGCTCTGGCGGCCTCGGCACGTCGATCGTGAAGACGCTCATCGTCAGCGAGCTGGGCGGCCTCATCACGATGGACAACTTGCCCGAAGGCGGGGCCATCGTCACGCTGACGATTCCGCCGCGCCGGGCCGGCTGAGGCTCAGACGGCGAGCTTCGCCATCATCGAGAAGAGGGCGGCGACGTCCGATGCCTGATGTGCCGGGTCGAGCTCTCGGTACACCGTGTCGACGTTGACGGCGATGCGCTCACGGTCGATCCAGTCGGCGAACTGGCCGAGCGAGATGTCAGCGGCGGCGTCTTGGGCGCTCATGCCGGCGGCATGTCGCTCACGGGCCTCTCTGTCGACGAACTCGAGATAGTCCTTCACCCGCTGGACACCGGCGGCGTCGGTCAGCGGGCCGTGGCCCGGCACGATCACCGATGCCTCGAGGCCGAGAATGAGATCACACGCCGCGATCCAGTTCGAGATCGGGCCCGTCCACATGAGCGGGGTGCCCTCGATGAACAAGATGTCGCCCGTGTACACGACGCCGGTCTCGGGAACGTGGGCGATGACATCGCCTTCGGTGTGCGCGGGACCGACCTCGTAGAGCTCGACGGTGGTGTCGCCCAACGAGACGTCCATGCGCTGATCGAACGTGACGGTCGGGGGTGTGAGGGTGATGCCCTCGAAGTCGAAGTCGCCGAAGCAGTCGACCAGGTACCGGCCGAGGTCGCCGAGGTTCGGCGCCGCAGCCATGAACTGGGCCAACACCTCGGGCGGCGTCCGCAGCATCTCCTCGGCACAGGCCGACGAGGCGATGATGCGGGCATCGGTCACCAGCTCGTTGCCGTAGCAGTGGTCGCCGTTGGCGTGGGTGTTGACCAGATCCGCAATCGGCGCCGTGTCGGTCACCTTTCGCATCGAGTCGAGCATCTCGCGGGTCAGATGCAGATCGAAGAGGGTGTCGACCAGCAGGGACGTGCCCCCGGACGTGACGAGCCCTGCGTTGCTCCACCCCCAGCCGCCGTCGGGCTGCAGGTACGCGAACGCTCCGTCCGCGACTTCGACGAGGCCCTTCTCGTAGCTGGCCATCGGTTCCCCCTTCGCGGTCCGACGGACCGTCAGGGAGAGTTTCTAGCTGAGACCGCGCACGGATTCCGATCCGCTGCGACCCGAGTGGTGGCTCACGCCGACGTGTCGTCGGGCGGCGACGCCGGCCGCTGGGGTGCCTGGCTGAGGTTGACGACCTCGGCGAGCATCCGGTTCGCCATGTGCCAGGTCCCTTCCTCACTGCGCAGGTCCGTGCCGAAGGCTCCGATGCGCTGCACGGTGCCCCGTCGAACGACCCCGGACGGGTGCGTCACCTCGATCAGGTCACCCTCGCCGAAGCGATCCTCGAGCAGGATGTGCACGCCATTGAGGTAGTCGTGGACGGAGTGTTGACCTCCGATGGCGATCGCCGCGCCGAGGAACCCGGCGGAGCTGACGGCCCAGACGACGTCGACGTCGAGGATCGCCAGGACCACGACGAACGCGACGAGCCAGATGACGACGCTCGCCAGCCGGCTCAGCATCAGTGCGCTGGCCCGCACCCTCTGGGTGCGACGGCGCTCGGCCACCTCGGTCGACTCGTCGAGCAGCCGCGGCCGTCGGACGATCCAGAAGTTCTCGACCCCTCGGCGACGACGCGTCGCGACCCAGTCGAGCAGTCGGATGATGAGCGCCCTGACGAGCCGGCTCAACAGCGCGGCGAGCAGCAGCGTGGCGATGATCGCGATGACGTGATCGGCTTCGTCGAGCAGATCGTTCAGCCGGTCGGTGGTCGACTCCTGTGCGACGACGAGCATCGGATCAGTGTGCCCGACCCCGCGTCACGAGATCGGGTGTTCTGAACGGATTCGCTCAGCTGGCCTTGGCGGCCGCCGCAGCACGACGGCGTGCCCGGCGGATCTCGCGCCGCTCTTCTTCAGAGGTGCCGCCCCAGACGCCGGCGTCCTGGTTCGTCAGCAGGGCGAACTCCAGGCACAACTTCCGGGCGTTGCAACCGGCGCAGACGCGCTTGGCCTCGTCGATCTGCTCCAGGGCCATCCCGGTGGTGCCCACCGGGAAGAACAGTGCCGGGTCGGTGCTGCGGCACTCCGCATCGTCGCGCCAGTCGGCGCTTTCGAGCAGAAGACTTGCGTGGACGGCCATTGTCCGTGACTCCCCCTCACACCCGTGGGCGTGGTCTGTGCGTGTCAGGCCGCCAGCAGGGATCCGGAGGTTCCTGCACGCAGTGTGCAGATTAGTCACATCGGAACCTTTGTCACAAGGACTGAAACTTTGTGCTTCATTGGTCCTCGTGAGCACGTCAGCGACCCCGTCCGTCATCGCCCACCGAGGCGCATCGGCAGCCGCTCGGGAGAACACGATCGAGGCGTTCGAACTGGCGATCGAGATGGGTGCGCAGGGCGTCGAACTCGACGTCCGGCGTACCGCTGACGGTCTGCTCGTCGTGCACCACGACGCTCACCTCGATGACGGCCGCGGCATCGCCGACCTCGCCGCAGTGGAGCTGCCCGACCACGTCCCGACCCTCGAGGCCGCGCTCGATGCGTGCGGCAACCTCGTCGTGAACGTCGAGATCAAGAACTCCGAAGGCGACCACGGTTTCGACGTGAGTCGTTCCATCGCCGACGAGACGATGACGCTCGTCGACGCAAGGAACACCGCCGACCGGTACCTGATCTCCTCGTTCGACCTGCCCACGACGGATCGGGCCGCTGCGCTCAGCCCCTCGCCGTCGGCCTGGTTGGTGTACGCCGGCGACGCCGAGTCGCTCTGCCAGCTCTGCCGTGCTCGTGGGCACGGTGTCATCCATCCCGCCGACCATCAGGTCGACGCCGAGTTCATGGCGCATGCTCGCGCTGCTCGGCTCGCGGTCAACGTGTGGACCGTCGATGATCCCGACCGGATGGTCGAACTCGCCGGTCTCGGTGTCGACGGCATCGTCACCAACGTGCCCGACGTCGCCCGGCAGGCGCTCGACTGACCCGGGGTTCAGCTCGGGATGACCAGCGACAGCTGATCGGGCCGCCAGTCGAACCGGAGCTCCTCGGTGTCGCCGAGATGGTCGCCGTCGACCTGGTACGGGAACGGGCCGTGGCCGCGCACGACCAGGTCGGTCACGCCTGCACGATGCGCCACGTGGGGCGAGTCCACGATCGAACCGTCACCCGCGATGAGTCGTCGGACCAGGTCGAGCATCGGCCCGAGCTTCATCGACCGCACCCCGATCACCGACAGCGGCGACTCGATCGTCGCGGAGGCGTCGATGGTCAGCGGTCGACTGCCGAGGTAGGTGTACGGATCGGTGTTGAGCACGATCGACAGTGCGATGTCGTCGATCGTCTGGCCATCTGGATACTCGAACGCCATCCGAGGCCGAGACCGGTCGTAGTGGCGGAACCAGGTGGTGAATCCGGCCCAGATGAACAGCGGGTGCCCGGCGTAGCGCTTGAGGCTGCCCCGCTTCTCGACCTGTTCGACCACGGCGGCGTCGAAGCCGAGACCGGCATGGAACACGAAGTAGCGTCCGTTGATCGCCGGCAGGCCCACACGGCGAACCTGACCGTCGCGGAGCGCAGCCAACACCACCTGGGTCGCGTCGACCGGGTCGTCGGGCAGGCCGAGCGTGCGCGTGAACACGTTCGTGCTGCCACCGGGCAGGGCCGCCATGAGCGTGTCGGTGCCCACGAGGCCGTTGGCTGCCTCGTTGACGGTGCCGTCGCCACCCAACACCACGACGAGGTCCGTGCCGGCCGCTGCGGCGCCCTGCGCCAGGCGAGACGCGTGGCCTCGTCGGCTCGTCTCCGCGACGGTGACCTCGTGTTCCCGTGACAGCGCTTTGCGGATGATCACGCGCGTTCTCGCCGTCACCGACGAGGCAGCACCGTTGACCAGCAGCAGGACCCTCACCGGTCCATTCTCGCAGCTGGGTCGTCTGCGCCTGAACGGACCCTGAAGGGATGTGCCGGATCCCACCCCTCGGGTATTTGCTGATCCCGTGCAGTTACAGCACAATCGTCCCCCTATGAAGGTCGCCGTATGCGTCAAGCAGATCCCCGACCCGGCACTGCCGGGCGAGCTGGATCCCTCCACGAACACCCTGAAGCGCGATGACAAGCTGATTCTCGACGAGTCCGACTCGTACGGTGTCGAGCTCGCTCTGCAGCTGGTCGAGTCCGCCGGTGGCGGCAGTGTCACGCTCGTCTCGATGGCCCCGAACGGCGAGGTCTCTGGTCTCCGCACCGCCCTCGCCATGGGCGCCGACGACGCCATCCTCGTCAGCGACGATGCCCTCGCCGGCACCTGCGCACTGGGTACCGCCAAGGTCCTCGCCGCCGCCATCCAGCGCGCCGAGCCCGACCTGGTCCTCGCCGGCGTCGAGTCGTCCGACGGCTACACCGGCACCGTGCCGGAGCAGATCGCTGCGGTCATGGGCATCCCGTCCGTCACGTTCGCCAAGAAGATCGAGATCACCGAC
>JAHDHM010000001.1:1088-44750 GCA_020631315.1 Acidimicrobiales bacterium | reverse complement strand
AGCGATCCACCGCTTTCACCAAGGCCAACAGTGCCACCTGGTGAAGATCATCATCGGCGATCCCGCGATTGCGGAAGCGGCCGGCGATGTAGCGGGCGAAGCCCATGTGGGCTTCGACCAGGCGGTTGCGATCTCGGCGACGACGATGCGTCGCGTGGGCCACGAACAGCTCGGCGATCGCTTCCTCGCTCAGCCGAGTCATCCCTCCACCGACCGCCGCTTCAGGAACCAGCCGTACCCGAGCCCGACTTCGTGGCCGTCCGTGACGCCCGCCAGGATCATCTCCGTGAGGCGGTCCAGCTCGGGATCGAGGGCCTCCGTCGCCTCGGCGTCGACGAGCTCGCCTCGGACCTCGAGGTCGCCGTCGACGATCGCGAAACTCAGTGTGACTCGTGCGGCCTCGGCGTCTTCGGCCCACTCGATCAACAAGACGAACAGCTCGTTCACCGCAACCCGCAGCTCGTCGATGCGATCGACCGGGAACTCGAGCTCGGCTGCGAGCCCTGCAGCCGTGACCCGTGCCGTCGAGACGAATCGCGACTCGGCCGGGAACGTGACCCTGATTTCCGTAGTCACCGCGGAACTCTCCTTCGACTCCGACTCGGCTCGAGGCCGACGCGCCGGCAATCGTAACCAGGCTGTGGTGACGTCGGACACGCCGGGTATGGTCGCCTCATGGACGCATCTGTCGACCGAGTGTCACGTCCCGCCATTGAGGGCACCGTGGTGTCGGTGGACGATGCGGAGGCAGATCGGACTGCCATCAGGCTGGCCGCCCAGCGCGCAGCTCCCGGCGTCGATCTGCACACGATCCCCGACGCCACGCAGTTGTTCGAATTGCTCGACGGTACGGTCGCACCGCAACCTGACCTCTTGCTCCTCGACCTGAGTCTTGACGCCGGCGATGGCCACGAAGTCCTCGCGAGGATCCGGTCGGACCATCCGACGCTACCGGTGGTGCTCTTGTCGGGATCCACTCGGCCGTCCGATGTGGCGCGAGCGTACGAACTCGGCGCTCACGGCTTCCTCACGAAGCCGCTCGGGATCCGCCCGCTCGCGGACCTGCTCGAAACCACGTTTCGCTACTGGTGCGCAACCGTGAGCCGTCCATGACGCTCGCCGGCGGCCCCGCGAACTGGCGGCATGGGCCATTTCTGCCTCCGGGTAGTCCGATCACGATCGACAACTGTGCTCAGGAGGCGCTGCATCACATCGGGGGCATCCAACCCGTCGGTGTGCTCGTGGCCGCGGGACCGGACGGAGTGATCCGTGCGATCTCGCAGAACGCGACGGCTGCCCTCGGGGTGGAGAGCAGCCTGCTGGGACGGTCGGTCGCCGAGGTCTTTCCCGAACTCGAGGCGGGGATACCGGCGCAGCCGGTCATCTTCACGACGGCCGGCGGGCCGACCGAGCTGTGTGCACATCACACAGTCGAGGGCGATCTCGTCGTCGAGCTGTGTCCACCAACTCCGTCCATCCCGGATCTGGATCCGGCGGCGATCACCATCGGTGCGCTCGAGGCGTTCGGCGCTGCCGCCTCGGTGGCCGATCTCGTCGAGGCAGCGGTGGAGCACATACGCCGGATCTATGGCTTCGATCGTGTCTGGGTCTATCGGTTCGCAGCCGACGGCCATGGCGAGATCATCGCCGAGTCGACCGATGACGAGGCTCGATTTCTGGGGCTGCACTACCCGGCAGCAGACATTCCGACCCAGGCGAGGGCAATGTTCCTCGAGGACCCGGTGCGCGTGATCCATGACGTCGCCGGCGAGACGATTCCCATCGAGCAGCTCGCGACCGACTCGAGGCCGGTGGATCTGACGCTCGCCACTCTGCGCGGCGTGTCGGAGATGCATCGGACCTACCTGGCCAATCTCGACGTCGGCGCCTCGATGTCACTCGCGCTCAAGGTGGAGGGACGGCTGTGGGGACTCGTCTCGTGCCATCACTACGGAACCGCCCATCCGCTGTCACACTCGATGCGGCGCGTCGGGGCGGTGCTGTCCAACCTGCTCTCGCTGCAGATCGCGTCGCTCGAGGGGCAAGCACGCGCAGAGTGGCGCCTCGAGGTGGAACGCTCCATCGCCGACCTCGTGGCCGAGGTCGCTGGTTCGACGAGCGTTCTCGACGGCCTCGGCGGGGCCGGCGCGCCGTTGCTCAAGATCGTCGACGCCGAAGGTGCCGTCATCTCCATCGGTGGGCGTCGTGCATCGATCGGTCGCATCCCCGACGAGCACACGGTGGAACGTCTCTTCGACCACCTCACGAGCAGCGTCGCGACTCCGACGCCCGTCACGATCGACGCACTCGCAGCGACGTTGCCCGGTGTCGACGCAACCGGCGGGGCGCTGGCGCTACCGCTCGCCGTCGAGGTCGAGAACTGGATCGTGTGGTTCCGCCCGGAGCAGATCGAACACGTCGTCTGGGGCCAGAACCGTCCCGACACGGACGTCCCCGCCGATTGGGAGGACCGCCAGACGATCCGCCTCTCACCGGCAGGTTCGTTCGCCACGTGGTCGCAGACGGTTGCCGGACGAGGCCGACCCTTCAGCGCCGCCGAGATCGACGCAGCGATGGCCCTTCGGGCAGCGCTGGGTTCATTCGTCCTCAAACGATCCGAACAGCTCGCGACGACCGTTGCCGCGCTCCACGCAGCGAACGCAGAGCTCGACCGATTCGCCTATGTCGCTGCCCACGACCTGAAGGAGCCCCTTCGCGGCATCTTCAACTACAGCGACCTCATCGCAGAAGACCTGGTCGAGACCCAACCAGAAACACGCGTCGCTCTCGATGCTGTTCGTCGCCTGAGTTCGACGATGGCGTCGCTGGTCGACTCGTTGCTCGACTACGCGACCGTCGGGCGTGCCGACCTCCACACCGAACGGGTCGAACTCGCCGAAGCCGTCGACGACGCCCGCGAGCTCGTGTCCATGCGAATCGAAGACGTCGGAGGGCGCCTCGAGGTCAACTCGACGGCGACGGTCTGGGCAGATCGAACGCAGCTCGTCCAGGTCTTCACCAACGTGTTCTCGAATGCCCTCAAGTACAACGAGCAACCGACGCCGACCGTGCTCATCGACGTGATCGGCCTGGGCGACACCGAGCAGGGTTGGGAGCGCTGGCCACAACACGACATCACGAGCTCCCCGCCCACGGTCATCCGCTGCCGTGACAACGGCATCGGCATCGATCCTGAGAAGGCCGAGGCCGTGTTCGAGGTCTTCCGGCGACTGCACGCCCGGGATCGCTTCGGCGGAGGAACAGGCGCAGGGCTCACCATCGCCCGCCGGATCGCCGAGCGACACGGAGGCCGCCTCTGGGTCGAACCCGCACCCGGCGGCGGCTCCGATTTCCTGCTCGCGTTGCCGAGTGCTTCACAGGTACCCGATGATGAGCAGTGACCGCCCGAGCCTGCATCACGTGTTGCGGTCGGCCACAGCCGACCACCACACCGTCCTCGATCATCGCATCGGCAGCGTCAAGCCGATGACCAGCGAACGCTATGGCACGGTGCTGCGCGCCATCGAGGCCGCTCAACGAGCAGTCGAGCGACACCTCGGTTGCACCGACGTGTCGGACTCGGGTCATCGACAACGGGCACGCCTCGCTGCCCAAGACCTACACGAGCTGGGTGTCGAGCCGCTGCCGGAGCTCACGCTGGAGCTCGACGGTGGCGACTCGGTGGCGGCCGGCGTCCTCTACGTCGCCGAGGGTTCGACGCTCGGAGCCCGTCACGTCGAGCGGTGGATCCCCGCCGGATCACCGCGCCGATTCCTCACCGCCTACGGCGACGAGACCTTGAGCCGCTGGCGGAGCACGCTGCGCTGGATCGATCGACACGGCGACCCTTCGGTGTCGGTTCCCGCAGCCCAGCGCACGTTCGACCTCTTTCAGCACTCGATGGACTGCGCCGAACGCCTCGAGGACCTCCGCCCGTGAATGCCACGTCACCCGAGCACCGCGTCCTCGTCATCGACGACGATCCCGATGCCCGGTTCTTCGCGCGCCGCTGGCTCGAGCGAGCGGGCTACGAGGTCGTGGAGGCGATCGACGGCACCAGCGGCTTGAGCGCAGCGGTCGACGCCTCGCCAGACGTCATCCTGCTCGACGTCAACATGCCCGACATGGACGGCTTCGAAGTGGCCCGGCGGCTGCGAGCCGATCCCCTCACCGCGGAGACGCCGATCGTCCACCGAACCGGGAGCTCCACACACCACGCCGCAATGGCCGACGGCTTCGACGCAGGTGCCACGGCGTATCTCGTGGAACCGGTCGCCGAGACCGTGCTCGTGGCCGCGATCCGGGCTGCGATCCGCCACCGGGACCAAGCCCGCCGGTTGGATCTCGCTCTCAGCCAGCCCGACTCCGGAGCTTTCGAGTGGAACCTCCGCACCGATCAAGTCACCTGGTCACCGTCGATCGAGCACATGCACGGCCTACCACCGGGTGCATTCGGCGGCACGTTCGCCGCGTTCGTCGAGACGGTGCAACCTGACGATCGCCACGTCGTGAGCGACAGCATCCAGGCAGCCATCGAGGGCGACGGCAGTTTTCGTGTCGTGTACCGGGCACGGCACGCGTCCGGCCGTCCGTTGTGGATCGAGGGGTCGGGCCGTATCTTCCGCGATGCTCACGGCGCTGCGTCGATGCTGACGGGCTTGTCGCGCGACGTCACCGAACGCGAGCGGACGCGCGAGCGGGCTGCCGGGCTGTTGTCGGTTGCCGGCGATCTCGCCGGAACCGTCACGGTGGCCGAGACCGTGAAGCTCGTCGACGATGCGCTGGCACCGTTCGGGCTGTCCGCTGCCGTCACCGCCAACGAGGTCGAACGAGAGCACCTGAGCATCTCGGGTCCCGTGCCCGCCGATCCGTTCGATCACGAGTTCGTGGACACGGTCATACGACTTGGTTCGACGGCGTTCGATCGTGCGCAACTGCACGCTCGCGAACGTCGCATCGCTGCTTCACTCGGTCATGCACTCATGCCCTCGAAGGATCTGGACGTCCGGCCGTTCGAGGTGGCGACCCGATACGTGCCTGCCTCGGCAGTCGAGCGAGTCGGTGGCGACTTCTACGACATCGTGCCAGTCGCCGGACGTCTTGTGGTCGCCGTGGGCGACGTGGCCGGTCACGGTATCGGCGCTGCGAGAGACATGGCTCAGCTCCGCGGCGCGGTTCGGGCCGCCGCGCTCATCCACGACGGCGACCCAGCGAAGACGATCGACCAGATGGGCAAACTCGCAGCGAATGGTGTCCTCGCCACCGGCAACACCGCGACGTTGGTGGTTGCCTCGATCCACGCCGACGGCGGGGGCGTCATCGCCGCAGCTGGCCACCCCGCACCCATCCTCGTCGGGCCCGATGGTGGGGCGGCGCTCGAGCTCGTGCCGAGTCCATTGCTCGGCATCGACGTACCGTTTGCGACCGTCTCGACCACCTTTCACCTCCTGCACGACCAGGACCTCGTGGTGTACACCGACGGGGTGATCGAGGAACGCGGCGAACCCGTCACCACGTCCATCGGCCGGTTCGCCGCTGCCCTTCGCGTTCGGATGAGTCCGTCCGACGTCCTTCGGGTCGGGCGCGGCGCACATCCCACCGACGACGATCGCGTGGTGGTCGTGGTCCGGCGTCATCGGTAGCTGCGCGGGTCAGGTCCGTCGCACCTCGGTGACGGACTTGAGCACCTCGGCACCGTCATCTTGTTCGATGAGGAAGGCGGGCTCGCTGTCGCTCGCGTTGCGCGTCACGTCAGCGCCCTGAAGTGTCCTCTCGACACGGGTGGTGAACCTCTCGACGACAGTGCCCACGGCAGTGCCCGAACCCCAGTCCCACTCGACGCTGTCGCCGACGGAGATCGGCGAACTCATGCGTCCACGTCGTCGGGGGCCGCGATGACCAGCGCGTGCGTCCCGAGCCCGCGGACCGAACGTCGCTCGACTCGGCCGGCGGCAGTCGTGAGATAGGCGATGACGTCACCGCTTGCCGCGTCCAGATGCACCTCGGTGACCTCGCCACGGTCGAAGCCACGGTCGTCGAGCACCCGGGCGCCCAGGACCTTGATGTCGCCACGCGTGTAGGCGAGAGCGTGCTCGCCGGCGTGACCATGGGTCACAGCATCATGTCGGCGCACCATGACCGCCGCACCACCGACGTCGCTGATGGCCGTCCACGGCACCAGATCCGGCGAGCGCTTGCGACCCCCGACACGAAGTGCCGACACGGCACCACCTCGGTCGTCGAGGACGACCGACTCGACGTTGCCGATGGACTCGGCGTCGTCGAGTGCGACCACCTCGCGTTCCAACAGTTCAGTCAGTCTCAACGTCGCCATCACTTTCCTCCTGCCTCGCCGCTGCCGGCCGAAGCCCCGTCGAGCCGAGACCGATGCGCGGTCACCGCAGCCCCGAAACCGCTCAGATCCTCGACGATGAACTCTGTGGCGGTCGCAGGCAGCACGATGTTGTCGCCGCTCAGCGACCGTTGCGCCTCGACGGGCACGAAGACCGAGCCGTTCTCTCCGGTCACGCGGTAGCCGACCACCGTGGGGTCGGACCCGGCACTGATCACCACGTCGTCGATGGCACCGAGGTCGTCCCCGCGAGCGCTCAGCACCCGAACCGAGGTGATGTCGAATCCCGAGGCGCCGCTGCTCAGTTCTTCGGGCGTTTCCTCACGACTGACCAGCGAGTCGGTCCGCTCGATCATGACCGCGTCCGGCCCGATGGCCACGACGGCGTCGACCGGTAGCGATTCCTTGAGGCGGCCGCGGAACCAGCCGCGCTGATTCAGCGTGAAGCCCGTGAGTCGTTGCTCGGCGGGGTCGAACACCACATCGCGGACTTCGGCCACGTCGTCACCGTCGTGGACACCGACGACGACGCGACCGTTGAGATCGGAGGCGAGCATGAGCGGTGCTGCGGTCATGTGGGCACCTCGTCACGAACCGTGTTCGATGCGACGATGCCACCGCGGCGGCGACCGACGCGCACACCGACTGCCGTCAGTGCAGCGACAATGAGCAGGAGAACGATCAGTACTTCCATGTGCCTGCACTACCCGAACTCTCCGGTCTGAAACACCCGCGGCGGTCATGACCACGTCATGCACCGCCAACTCGCTGCCGTCGGAAGGTGACCATGTCGTAGAGACCGGCGGCGATCAGCCCCGCCCCCGTCAGCGTCAGCAGCGTCGTCCCCAGTGTGACCTCGGAGAGTTCACGCAGCGAGTCGTCCAACCCGGCTGCGCGCTCGGGTTGGTAGCTCCTGGCCGCATCGACGAACAGCCAGCCGGCGATGCCCAGGAGCAGGCCACGAGCCGCGAACCCGGCGACGCCCAACACGCGGAGCATGCTGCGGTGACGGCTGCTCGTGTCAGTGGTGTCGAGATCGTCGAGGTGGTCGCCCGACAGCCCCTTCCACGCGTTGTACACACCGACACCGATGGTGGCGCAGCCGACCAGTCCGATCAGCGGGCGCCCCAGAGGCAACTCGAATGCCCGAACGGCGAAACCCGACGGACTGGTCGGCCCGTCATCTCCACCCCCAGCGCGCGAGGGCCCATGCCACGCGATCATCAACCCAGTGTGCGCGAGCAGCGAGTAGACGACGGCGAGACCCACCCAGCCGGCGCGTCTGGCGAGTCCGAAGGGGTCCGTGGCATCGCTGCGGATCGCAGACCACAACTGCCAAACGGCATAGCCGACCAGGCCGAACGACAAAGCGGCGACCACCAGCCGCCCGCCGCCCACGGTCGAGAGTGAAGTGAGCGCGCCGGTCTGGTCGGCGTC
The DNA here is from genome assembly GCA_020631315.1 of Acidimicrobiales bacterium. The sequence continues at coordinate 36,961 of JAHDHM010000001.1, read as the reverse complement.
CTCGCCGGAGAAACCCCGGCGGGCGATCTCGATGGCCAGCACGCCGATGACGACGAAGATCAAGCCCTTGGCGAGCCACCCGATGCTCAGCGCAGCACGAGCGTCGTCATGCGTCGTCATGGCAGGCGGGGCGGGCCATCGGCATCATCGTCTGACGGCCCTACGTCGACCAGATCATTCAACCTCGCCAGAACGAGGGCGTGCTGGCGTTCGAGCTCTTTGGTCCGGCCAGGCAGACCATGCCGCTTCGTCTCAGCGACGATGGTCGCAAGGGCTGTGTCCAGTGTGCGCAGCACCCATGCGTCGTCAGCTGCGGCGAGGCGCAGCTGGTCGAACGCATCCCGAGCGAAATCGTCGTGGGTCGGGCTGCGTCGACGCACGACCCGACGCCGTTCGAACTCGACCACCGGCGGTGCCATCTTGTACCGCTGCAGCGCCAGCACGATCTCAGATGCTCTGAGCACGACCTCCCGAGCGGTGTTCGGATCGTTGACACCCGGTGAGAGCGCCCGGAGCCCGATGTCGGTCAGCCGGGTGAAGCCGAAGCCGATGTCCTGCTGCATGGTTCGACTGTCGCCGATCACGATCGACCGTTCTATGGCGTCGAGGCACTTGTCGTCGACCCCGTCGACAGCTCGCACCTGGACCAGCTGCATACCGCTCAGCACGAAGGTGCCGACCGGGCGGAGCAGCTCGAGATCGGAGTCGTCCGGCAGCGCCGAGACGAGGGCATCGTCGTCGATGTACTGGACCCACCCCGAGCTCGCGGCGTTCACGTGCTTCGATGACTTCGCCGCTGGAGACCGGCCACTCTCGTTCGTCGAGGCAGCCTCCGGCAACAGGTGGGCTTGAGCTGGTTGACCAACCGCAACCGAAAGCTCGGCCTTGCCCCCGTACCGACGCTCGACGAGATCGCAGGTCTCCTGGGCGATGTCCCGCACGATCTGACCGACCGCCAGTCGCGACGCCGTGCGATCCACACTCATCACCAGCATGACGAGGGATGCGACGATCGCGAGGACCGCTGTGAGCACCAGCAGATCCGGCGCCTCCAGGTCGGAGTCAGCACCGACTCTCAGCGAACGCAGCCCGAACAACGACAGCGTTGCGGTGCCGAGTACGACGCCGACCGTCACCTGCTGGAAGCGATCTCCGAGGAAGTTCACGATGGTACGCGGCGACAACTGGCCGGCAGCGAGCTGGATGGCAACGAGCGTCAGCGTGAGCACCAGTGTGACCACGGTGATCGTGCCGGCGGCGATCGCGGACAGGACGGCGCGGGCGTCGTCGGCAGTGGTCTCGTAACTCGACGGCAGCCAGCCGCCGACCCCAGCGCGGTCCAGCCGCACGATCGCCTCCGCCGCGGCGGCACCGAAGACCAGGCACAGTCCGGGAATCACGAAGAGGTTGCGTCGAAGCCGCTCTGCGAGCGTCTCCAACCGAGTGCTGAACGTCATCGGGGTGTGCCGGCACGGGTAAGCGGTCTGGGCAGAGCGTTCGTCGCTACGCACGTTCTCACGATGTCCACCCGACGATTCGGTGCGCAGCAGCCTCACGCATCATCAGACAGTGCCCGTCCGACCATGGCCCCAAACCTGTGCTCCTCGATGCGGCAGCCGGCGACGAAGTGAGCATCGAGGTGCCTTCAAGGAACTGGCTGGGCCCGAACCCCTTCAGTGACGCTGCGCGGTCTCGCCGAGCTGCAAGACCGGCGGCCCCGGCCACTACGCTCGGCGCCGCTCAGGAGGCTGCGGTGACGTCGTCCCACGAACCGACCTTTCTCGGACGACTCGCCGAGTTCGACCAGGCGCGGGTCGACGTCGCTGACCGCATCCGTGACCTCACCCACACCCTCTTGGGTCACGAGCAGAGCACGGCAGAACTCGCGGCCATGGCCGCCGAACTCGAACGGCTCGCTGCGGTCGCCGGCAGCGGGCCTCGCCGCGTTCGTTCCGTCACGGACTGGGCCACACAGCGCCAGAACCAAGAGCCGCCGGCCGACGGCGAGCTGTTCCCGAATCATCTCGATCGTCCGGTGTCGGGTGCCGCGAACCCGTGGTCGATACCCCTCGACGTGGTCCGCCGTGGTGATCGAGTCGCGACGACCGTCAGCCTGCGCCCGGCGTTCGAGGGAGCTCCGACCCGCTCCCACGGCGGCGTCGTGTCGGCGATCTACGACGATCTCGCCGGCTTCATCCTGGCGCTCAACCAGACCATGGCGTTCACCGCCTGGCTGAAGGTCGACTACCTCGCCGCCACCCCGCTGGGCGTGCCGATCACCTTCACCGCGTGGCTCGACAGCGCCGAGGGGCGCAAGCTGCACATGGCCGGCGAGTGTGTCGACGAGGACGGCACGACCATCACCCGGATGTCGGCGCTGTTCGTCAGCCCGAACTTCTGAGTCGTCGCTGCCCTCGCGGGCAGATCAGCGGCTCGCTGTCGGGTTGGGAAGAACGACGTTCGGGGTGTGTGCTTCATGCCTCGAACGGTGGCGAGGACAGATGAAACGAACCTTGGACGGGCCAGCGGCGCTCACACCGGCGACCCGGTGGGGCTCAGCGAGCCGTGTACCCCGCGTCGACGTGGACGATCTCGCCGGTCATGTAGCTGGCAGCGTCCGATGCGAGAAACACCACCACACGGGCGATCTCCTCGGGCGCCGCGAGTCGCTTCATGGGGATGAACTCGTCAGCCAAAGCCTGCAGGCTCTCCGGCGTCGGTGGCGAGTCGCGTTGTGACGACAACATTGGCGTGTTGACCTCGCCGGGAGCCACTGCGTTGACGCGGATGCCGTCCTCGGCGTGGTCCAGAGCGAGGGCCTTGGTGAGCTGGTGCACGGCTCCCTTGGACACGCAGTAGGCGGTCGATCCCGCGGAGCCGACGCCGCCCCAGATGGAGCCGAAGTTCACGATCGTCCCTGACTGGGCTGTGACCATGTGTCGGAGCGCGGCCCGACACATGAAGAACATGCCGTCGACGTTGACGCCCATGACACGGGCCCAGTCGTCGTCGGAGGTGCCGAGCGAGTTCGCCCGATGGATCGTTCCCGCTGCGGTGACGAGCACGTCGACCCGGCCGTGTTCGGCCACGGCGCCGTCGACGACGAGGTCGCAGAACTCGGATGAGCTGACGTCGCCGGCACGTACGCCGACGCTCGGCGAACCCAGCGTGCGGCACTCCTCAGCCACACGCTCGGCGCCGTCGGCGTTCAGGTCGACGAGCACGAGGGCCGCGCCCTTGCCGGCGAGCTCGCGGGCTGTGGCCGCGCCCATGCCGGAGGCGCCACCGGTGACGATGGCCACCTGGCCGGCGAACTCTCTCCCGTTGACTGCGTTCATGAGGGGTCCTCCTCGTGTCCGTCGAGGGCCGTGAACTGCATTCCGCCGTAGGTCTGCTCGGTGGGCTGCAGCTCGATCCGGTTGATGTTCACGTGCCGAGGCACGCTGAGGGCGTAGTAGACGGCGTCGGCCAGCTCGTCAGCGGTGATCTCGTCGACGCCGGAGTTCTTCGTGCCCTCACGTGCTGCCGGGTCGGTGATGGCCACGTCGTAGAACTCGGTGGCCACTCGACCAGGAGCGATCTCGGTGACGCGCACCCCGGTGCCCTGCAGTTCCATGCGCAGGTTGGTGGAGAAGCGATGCACCGCAGCCTTCGAAGCGCCGTAGACCGCGGACGCCAGCGGATAGTGGCCGGCCATCGAACCGACGTTGACCACGTGACCCGAGCGACGCTCGATCATGGGCGGGAGGAAGGCCATGGTGGCGACCATCAACGCGGTGACGTTGGTGTCGATCGTCCGCGTGATGTCGTCGAGTGGGCTCGTGGCGAGCGGAGCATCCATCCTTCCGAGGCCGGCGTTGTTCACCAGCACGTCGACGGGACCGAGCTCATCGGCGAGTGCCATCACCGCCGCTGAGTCGTTGACGTCGAGCACGTGGGTGTCGCAGCCCGTGGCCGCAGCGAGGCCCGCGAGGCGTTCCGCTCGTCGGGCCACGGCGTGTACCAGGAAGCCCTCGGCAACGAGCCGACGCGCGACAGCTGCGCCGATTCCGCTCGACGCACCCGTCACCACTGCGATCGGTTGGTCCTCGGGGGAGTGGGCGATACCTGTCACCTCGGAGGTCATGAAGTCACGTCGATGCGTGCCGTCGGGATCATCGTTCCAGCCTCTCAGAAACCGACGATGACGGTGTCCCGATCGGCCGCCCACCCGCCGGCTTTGTGTCTCTTCGTCCCAGGCGACTGAACCGTTCGGCCCGACTCGGCCCGTGCCGGATCGTCCGTTAGAAGTTCGACCCGAGAACGACGAAGGCCCGGACCTGAGGTCCGGGCCTTCGGTGTTGGTGGCGGGGGCAAGATTTGAACTTGCGACCTTCGGGTTATGAGCCCGACGAGCTACCAGACTGCTCCACCCCGCGTCGGTGGGTCGCCCATTATGGCGGTGCAGTCGGACGGTTGCAACACCCGAATTCGGGGAGGAGTGAATCCGGGTGCTGCACCGTCCGGACGATCAGGCGTCGGCCGCCTCGGCCTCGAGGGCCGGCGTACGGTCACCGATCGTGATCTTGCGGGACTTCGACTGCGGCGCGATGGGGATCCGGAGCGTCAACACACCGTCGCCGAAGTCGGCTTCGATCCCGTCGACGTCGAGATGCTCACCCAGGTGGACCTGTCGCCGGAACGTGCCGCGGGCACGCTCGTGCAGATACACCTGGTCGCCGTCCTCGCGCTGCCAGTTCCGCTCAGCGGTGACGGTGAGCACGCTGCGCTCCACGTCGATGTCCACAGCGTCGGCCGGTACACCCGGGAGGTCGATGTGCACCCAGACGTCGTCACCACGGCGGTAGGCGTCCATCGGCATCGAGTGATTCGAGGTGCCACGCACCGAGCGGAAGAACAGGTCGAAGGGGTCGTTCTGAGTCAGCAACATGTCGTGTCCTCTCTCTGGTGAGACTCGACATCCGAAATGCACGGCGCAGGTGTTCTATTCCACGATCTGAAGAAAACCTGAGTGCAATCGACTCAGATACGACTCACAGCACCAACCCGAGGGGTTGCCGACTCAGCGACGCCGTCCCAGTCGCCGTCACCACGAGCTGTTCTTCCAGCTTCACCGCCTCGCGGCCGCCAAGCGGCGCGGCGAGGGCCTCGATGCACAGCACCATGCCCTCACGCACTTCGCCGTCGTAGCCACTCGACTCCCAGTGGTCGCGGTTCAGCACGAGCGGGTACTCGTTGCACATACCGATGCCATGGGCGACCGCCGCATTGGTGACCGAATGCAGACCACCACCGGGGATCCATGCGGCGTGAGCGATCTCGGCGAACGACGCACCGGGCCTGATGAGTGCCCGGTTCCGCTCGAGCTGTTCGGTTGCGGCGGCGTGCAAGCGCTGCTGATCGGACGACGGAGCGCCGTCACCCGCCAGCCACGTACGCGAGATGTCGACCGAGTAGCCGCCGACACCGATGAGGTCCGTGTCGAACGCCACCAGATCGCCCGCCTCGATCACCCGATCACTGCACTCCTGGTACCACGGGTTGGTCCGAGGACCCGAGGTCAGCAGTCGCGTCTCCAACCACTCGCCTCCGGCTGCGATGTTCGCTCGGTGCAGCTCCGCCCAGAGTTCCCGCTCGGTGACACCAGGGCGCAACGCTGCGCGCATCGAGTCGATCGCCGAGTCGCAGGCGTCCACGGCGCGACGGACCTCGCCGAGCTCTTCGGGCGTCTTGATGCACCGAGCGGCGTTGGCCACGCGCTGGCCGTCGTGCAGGCGAACACCGCGGCGGCGGAGTTGATCGACTCCCAACGGGTCGAGCCGGTCGACGGCGAGGTCTCGACCGTCGGCACCGAGCAGCGAACGGATCTCCGCGGCCCACGACGCCGCGAACTCCTCGACACGACCGCCTGAGACGAAGTCGTACCAGGACACCGCGGTGCGGACCTCCGCGACACCGAGATGGCCGGCGACGAGGTGTTCACATCCCTTGAACTCGAACAACACCACCGGGCCATCGGCCGGCACGAACACGTAGCGGCAGGGGTTGTGCAGGCCGTAGACCTGCATGTTGGACACACCTGTCGCGTAGCGGATGTTCACCGGGTCGTAGAAGAGACCGGCGTCGCAGCCGCTTCGAACGATCTCGGCCCGCAGCCGAGCCACACGACCGGCCTCCAGGTCGCGCTGACCCCCGTCGACCGCCGTCACAGGACCAGACCGTCGGGGCCCGTCGACTGCTGTTCGGCCGCGATCAGATGGGCCTCGGTCACCCTTCCGTAGACGCTCCGCGTGCGGTCGAGCGGCCCGATCACGCCCGGACGGTCCGAGTACGAGAGGACGAGGACGTGCCGCGGGGCAGAGCCCCGGACCTCGGTGATCCGGTGCAGCGAATACCGACCCATGAAGATCTGGAGGTCGCCGGCGGTGCCACAGCTCGTCCGCACCGACGACCGATCGGAGCCGTCCAGCACCCGAGCCAGACCGTCGAGGTTCTCGTCGCCTGGCCGACGCAGGTCCTTGCAGTACTCGAACACCCCACCCTCGTCGGGCTCACGTATCACGATGGTCACCACGAACTCGTTCGTGTCGTAGTGCCACGGATAGCGCCCACCCGGAGGCAGGATCGTGGCGACGAGACCGGCCATCGGGTCCGCGTACTCATAGACACGTTCGCGACCGACGCATCCGGCCACAAAGCGCTTGAACTGCGGCGAGACGTACAGCCGATGAGCCGCCGAGTAGGCCGGGATCATGTCGCGAGTGACGTGCCCTGCGTACCAGTGCTGACGGACGCACCTCGGGTCGTCGGGGGCCAGGTCTGCCTCCAGAGCACTGCGGTGGTAGACGCCGGCGGCATGTTCCCTGATCGGCACATGGCGGGCCGCACGCTCGAGCTCCGCGGCGATCTCCGCGACCGCGTCGTCGGTCAGGAAGCCTGGCACGATGACCGCGCCGAGCGACCTCAGGGTCGCGTGCGCTTGCCTGGCAGCAGTCTCGAGACGTGCGGGTTGGTCGAGGCGATGCCGGTCGCTGACGAGGTCGTCGATGGATCCGGCTTCTGGATCGGCGATGGTCGATGGCACGGGCGGGAATCCTCCTCACGAGCGGACACTCCTAGGAGGCCATGACCTCGCGACAGGAGTCCAATTGATCTTTTTACGCCCGAAACATGAGAGCTGTTCATGTACCGTTCGGTCATGCGCCCGCTCCTGCTCGATCTGCACCACTACGAGACCGTGGTCGCCATCGTCGAGCTCGGGACCATGACCGAAGCCGCGACCCACCTCTCGACCACCCAGTCAGCGCTGAGCCATCGACTCGCCGAGGCCGAACGACGGCTCGGCACGAAACTGTTCGAACGCGGACGCAACCGTCGCCTGTCACCGACCCGCGAAGGCCTCGCGCTCCATCAGGCAGCATCGAGGGCCCTCGCAGACCTGGCCCGGGCGGAGACCACGCTGGTGGCATCGCCCCCGAGCACTCGCACGACGTTGCGAGTCGCGGTGGGCAGCTACGACTGCTACCACTGGTTCCCCGACTTCCTCGGACACATCCACGCAGCGCTCGACGACGTCGACCTGGAACTGGTCGTCGTCGGTGACACCCCCGGGGCAGCGCTCGCCTCGAACGAGGTGGACATCGTGCTGGCTCCGGGCACCCCAGAAGGCGACCTCGAACTGACACCGATCTTCGACGACGAGCTGGTCTTCGTCACCGCGTCCGGGCACCGGCTGGCCGACGCCGACTCGGTGCACCCGGAGGACTTCGCCGAAGAGACGTACCTGACCTACAACTCGTCACCGACCCCCGGCTTCGAGTACGACCGCTTCATCCGGCCGAGCGACGTGTACCCGCTGGTGGTCCGGGTCGTCCGCCAGACGAGCGCCATCTGCGAGCTCGTGGCTGCGGGCGCCGGGGTGTCGATCCTCAGCCGATGGGCGATGACCCCGCTGCTTGCGACAGGACGGGTTCGAGCCATCACCTGTGGCGACGGCCTCGCGCTGCGTTGGCACGCCGCGACGCGCCGCAAGGACGACCAGTCGCTCCGAGTCGTGGAGGAACTCGGCTCACACCTGTCGAGATGAGCCGTTCTACTTGGTGTTGACCACCCGGAACGCTTCGGCCATTCGGTTCCGATCGAGCCCGGCCTTGTGCGCCGTCTGCTCTCCCCACTCCTTGAGCAACACCGGAAGACGGTCGCCCATCTTCTCGGTCTGACTCTTGTGCGCCCGCAGGGCATCACACTTGCGTTCATACACATCGGTGATGTCGATGAACCGGTTCGGCTCGAGCCCGGTGACCCAGACCTCCGGCACCGCGTGCGGCTGAAGACCTTCCTCGAGCAGTTCGGGGTGCGCACGAGGGTTGCGGGCATCCGGGTACACCGCACTGATGGTCGCCTCGCCGGTGGCCAGGTGATCAGGGTGCGAGCCGTAGATGCGATCCCAGTTCCGCTCTGCCGTCTGGGTGATCACGACATCGGGCTTCACCTGCCGGATGACCCGGCTGATGTCGCGCCGCAGCGCCAGGTCGGCGGTGACCATGCCGTCGGGATGACGCAACCAGTGGATCTCGGTGACACCGACGACGGCGCCGGCGGCGGTCTGCTCGCCTTCACGCAACGCAGCGAGTTCTTCCTGGGAGACGCGGAGATCGTCATCGCCGGCATCGCCGCTCGTCACCAGGCAGTACGCGACGTGCGTGCCGGCATCGGTGAGGGTCGCGATCGTCCCGGCGCAGCCGAAGTCGATGTCGTCGGGATGGGCGACGACCACCAGCACGCGCTCGGGCGCACGCAGGGGGCCGTCAGCAGTCCGGATCTCGGCCGTCGTCGGCTCGACCTCGTCGCTCATGCCGATGCCGTCGTCGTCGTGGTCGACTCGACGACCGGCTCTTCGGTCGCCAGCCGCTCAGCGGCCAGCGCGCCCTGTGCCCGGCGCAGCAGCTCCTCGGCTCGCTCGACGGCTGCCTGATAGGCCGACAGGTCACCGAGACGCAGTGCACGGTCGGCATCCTCGAACGCCGCACCAGCAGCATCGAGCAGCTCGTCGACGGTGAGATCGTCGGGGATCGGAGCAACCGTCGTCGGCGGCGCGTCCGCCGGCGGTTCCTCGGTCAGATCGACGATCTCGTCGTCCGACTCGGGCTCCGGCACGCCGGCCACGAGGTCCGGTGTCGCGTCGATGCGGATCATGCTCGGCTCGAGACCGGGGATCAGCTCGGCCAGTGCCTCTTCGTAGGTCGGGCGCATGACGACCTGATCGCCGATGCCGACGATCACCTGACTGAGCTCGGGGAACGCCGTACCCGCCGTCGCCTCGACGAAGAGCGGCCGCACGTACAGCAGCGAGTTCTCGATGGGCACCAGCAGCAGGTTGCCCGGACGCACCGACGAACCACTGTCGTCGAGCAGGGTGATCGTCTCGGAGATGTCCCGCTCGGTCAGGATGTTCGAGTTGAACTGGGACGGACCGTCGACCTGAATGCCCGGCGGCAGCTCGAACACCTCGAGCTGGCCGTACTTGTCCGGATCGCCGTGGGCGACCATGAAGCCGCTCAGGTCCTTACGGGTGTCGTCCTCGGAGAACGGCACGAACGGACGGAAGTTCAGGAACCGCTGGTCGGTGTCACCCGGCAGACGCATCAGCAGGTACTGCGGGTCGATGCGGCGCTCGGAGCTGGTGGCAAGGCCCGTGACCTCGTCGATCGTGGTGGTGTCCTGAACCACACCGATGGTGTCACCGGGATCCTGCGCCACGTTCCACTGACCCGCGGCGTCGTAGAACTCCGACGCCCCGTCGATGCGGTAGCGGCCCCACATGTTGGTCTGCACCCGGAAGAGGTCCTCGGGGTACCGGAACTGGGCCCGCAGCGCGTCGCTCGGCGCCTCGTCGGTGAACAGGTCAGGGAACTGTCGCTGGTAGCTGCGGATCAGCGGATCGCTGTCGTCGATCACGTAGAAGGTGACGTCGCCGTCGTAGGCGTCGACCACGGCCTTCACCGAGTTACGGACGTAGTTGAATCGCTGGTCGAGGCCGGAGTTCGGCGACACCTCACGGGTCTCGGCCCGCTGCGCGTACGGGTACCGGCTCGTCGTCGTGTAGGCGTCGATGATCCAGTTGAGCTCGCCATCGACGATCACCGGATAGGCGTCGTTGTCGTAGTCGAGGAACGGGGCGAGCGTCTGGACCCGGTCGCGGATGTCGCGGACGTAGATGATCCGCGAGTCGCTCTGCACCTGACCCGAGATCAGCAGGTTCGTGTCGGCGAAACGCAGCGCGTACGCCGCACGCTTGAGGAAGCTGCCCATCGGCACGCCACCCTCGCCGTCGTAGCGGGTGAGTTGCGTTGCGTCCTCGAGCGTTTGGAAGTCGACCTCGTCTCGCTGCGCGCCCACGAGCGCGAAGCCACCGAGGTTCTCGCCGAAGTAGATGCCGGGCTGGGTGATCTCGAGCGCCGGTGAGTTGTCCGGCGAGACCGTCGGGATGTCGGACACCAGGAAGTCCGGGCGGCCGACCTCGACGCTGTTCGCGGGGGCAACGGCCATGCTGTAGCCGTGGGTGAACGCCACGTGCTGCGACTCCCACGACTGGTTCGGAAGACCCGAGACGAGCAGTTCACGAGCCGACAGAACCACCTGGGTGGTCTGACCGTCGACGGTGTAGCGGTCCACGTCGACGTCGTTGAACCGGTAGAAGCCGCGGATGCCCTGCAGCTGGTTGAACGTGTCGTCGATGATGTTCGGGTCCATCAGGCGGACGTTGGTGACCGTGTCGATGTTGTCGATCACCTGGCGAGCAGTGAGGTCGTCCTCGTACGCGAAGTCTCGGTCGACGACCGCATCGAGTCCGTAGGCCGCGCGTGTGGCCTCGATGTTGTGGGCGATGTACTCCGACTCTCGGTTCGACTCGTCCGGGTCGACGACGAAACGCTGGATGGCCGTCGGATAGACCGTGCCGGCCACGGTCGCGACGACGGCCCAGAGGCCGACCGCGAGCACCGGGAACGTGAACCCACGACGCCAGATGTTGGCGATCAACAGGCCGAACATGAAGAGGCTGATGATCATCAGCAGACGGATGGCCGGCAGCTGCGCGTTGACGTCGGTGTACGACGCGCCGTCGATGAAGCCACGGGTCGACAGCGTCAGCTCGAACTGGTCGAGCCAGTAGCCCGCGGCACGCGTCAGCGCCATGAGACCGAGCAGCAGCGAGAGGTGGCCCTTCACCGGTGCCGACACGCGCTCGGAGGCCTTGGTCGCCTGCTGGATGCGGATGCCGCCGTTGAGGTAGTGGCCGATCGCGGTGACGAGGAAGACGACGAAGAAGGCGAAGAAGAGCCAACTGACGAGATAGGTCAGGAACGGCAGCTGGAAGACGTAGAAGCCGACGTCGCGCCCGAAGAGCGCGTCCTCGACGCCGAACTCCTCACGGTTCACGAACAGCAGCCAGCTCTCCCACTGCGACGACACACCGGCACCGGCGATGAGGCCGAGCACCAACGACACCACGATGCGGACCAGGCCCGAACGCTCGCCGACCGCAGCGTGATAGCGCTCGACGAGCTCCTCTTCGGGACCACGCGGCCGCACGGAGGGACCCAGTCGGTCCGCGACCCAGAGGTTGATCCACAAGAGCACGGCGAAGACGACGGTGAACAACGCACCGAGGCCGACCCGTGTCCAGAGGATCTTGGCCCACACCGACCCGAGGTCGAGCGAACTGAACCAGAGGTAGTCGGTGTAGAAGTTCGCCAGACCGCGCAACGACGTGATCAAGATGACCAACGCGATGGCGAAGACGACCAGCACGGCGCGGCGACGGTTGGAGTTCCCGCCTGCCGACGCCCTCATCTCACTGGGGGGGCGCATAGGTCATGGAGGGTACAAGTCGCATCATCAGGTCAGGCGGTCGCCCCGACGGTCTCTTCGTCAGGTCGGCGCGTCGGCGTCGTGTGCTGCGGCGGCAGCGGCGCGGGCCACGTCGTCGACGTGGCGTCGACGCAACTCCTTGAAGTGCCGACGGACCTCGACCGCCGCCTCGTCTGGATCGCCGCTCAGGGCTGCATCGAGCCCCTCCACGAGCCGCCCGCCGAGCAGGTCGTCGATGACCGCCACGCCGGCGGGGACGGCGACGTCCGGATCAGCCAGTCCGATCGTCAGGGCATCGGCTGTGGCCGCACCGACGGAGCCCCGAGCGTCGGGTCCCAGCAGCTCGTCCACCGTCGTCGGCAGCTTCGCCTGACGCAGCGCGTCGAGCACCTCGTTGAGCTGATCGTTCAGGGCCCGCTTCATCGTCGAAGCGACCACGCTGACGCGTTCGGCGGCGTCGGGAAGCTCCACGAAGGGGCGACGAGGCACCTCAGGCGCCGGCGTGTCGACTGCCCCGACCCCGGCCCCGACCGCGTCCTCCGCAGCAGCAGGCCGGCGCGCAGCGTCGGCATCGCCCGCCAAGACCTCGCGCGCGGCCGAGACGGCGCCGTCCCGGCTCGATCGAATACGCGCGAACAACTCGTCGATGTTGCGATCACTCGGACCGAGCAACGGTGGTTCCGACCCGCCGTGACTCGGCGCCGGGACCTCACCGTCGTCCAGGACATCGGGCAACTCGCCGTCCGACGAGGTCGTCGGGTCCTCGTCATCGAACGCGATCGGCGAGGCCTCCTCCACCTCGGCGTGCGGCGCGTCGTCGACTGCTGGTGCAGCGGCGGCGGGCTCCGCGGCGCTCTCGTCGACCTCAAGCACCGGATCGGGATCGAGCACCCCGACATCCGGAGCAGCGCCAGGCACCGCGTCGATGTCGGCCTCGACGTCGGCAACGGCGTCGCCTTCGGGCTCGGGCTCGGGCTCGATCTCAGACTCGGGCTCGGGGTCCGGATCGGGCTCCGGCTCCGAATCGGCCTCGTCCCCGGGGCCATCGGAGGTGTCGGCGACCTCGAGCGGGGCCATCTCCTCAGGGTCGGGCGCCGCTTCGTCGAACGACTCGCCGACCTCGGCGACGTCGACACCCGCATCGCCGACCTCGGCCGCCGGTTCGATGTGCTCGACCGGCACCACCGTGTCGGGTTCAAGGCCGGTGCGCACGAACGCGGGCACCTCGGCCTGATCCGAAGTGCCGGGCGTGCCCGCCAGCGCGGCGGAGGCGACCGCCAGATCGTCCTCGTCGTCGGTCCGGTCGAAGTGGTCGGCGGCGTCGACCGCAGCCTGACGAGCCGCGTCGACGGCGCCGTCGATCACACGCGTCGATCCGTCGAGCAGCGAGCGGAGCTCGTCGTAGCTCTCCTGGAGCTGCTCGATACCGGCCCGCAGCTGCGCGAGTTCCCGCCGCGAACGCTGACGGCGCTCGGCGAGATCAACCAGCATCTGGCGGCGCGCGATCTTGGCCTCGGCCAGCATGTCCCGAGCGCTCTCGATCGCCTCGGCACGCACCCGCGCGGCCTCGTGATCAGCCCGCTGGCGTTCCTCCGCGAGTTCCCGGTCGAGCTCCGATCGACGTTCCTCGGCGCCCTCGAGCAGCGCCGCGGCATCGCGTTCTGCCTCGGACTTGAGCTGCGCGGCATCGGCACGCGCCTGTCGCAGCATCTTCTCGACCCGTTGTTCGGCCCGCGCCCGGATCTCGGTGGCCGAGTCCTCAGCAGCCGACAGGACCCGGGCAGCTTCGCCTCCGAGACGCTCGGTCAGCTCTTCGCGTGAGACCGGTCGTTCGTCGCGGGCCGCTGCCAGATCCGATCGGAGTTCGAGGACGGCGTTCTCCGCCCGATCCAGTTCGAGCGCGACCTCACGCAGATACGCCCTGACCTCGTCGACCTGATAGCCGCGAAATCCGTGAGCGAACTCGCGCCGGGCCACCTCTGCGGCCACCATGCGTGGTTCGTCCGACGTCATGTCTCGCCAGAGTACGGAACGGAGCGCGTTGATGCGGCCACCATCGGTGTTGGCCGGCGACGTGTGCGCACGACAGGCCCTGTGGATCAGCCGTCGACGACGCTGCCTTCGAGTTCGAGGCCGTTGCCGCCTCGTTCGGCGAGCACGCGGACGGCATCGGCGAAGGTGGCGACGGCGATCACCTCGAGGTCGTCCCCCGCTGCGCTCGACGCAGCCTCGAAATCGGCCTCGGGCACGAGGAACAGGTCGATGCCGGCACGGCGGACGGCGTGCGCCTTCTGCTCGACACCGCCGATCGGGCCGACGTTGCCGAGCACATCGATCGTGCCGGTCGTTGCGACCTCGAGGCCACCGGTCAGCTCGCCTTCGGTCAGCACGTCCAACAGCGACAACGCCAAGGCCAGCCCTGCCGACGGGCCGCCGACTCGGGCGGTGTCGATCTCGATGTCGACCGGCAGCTCCGTCAGCTCGAACGAGGTCACCACTGCGACCCCCATGAGCGCGTCGCCCTGGTCGTCGGCGCCGAGCACCACGGAGAAGTCGAGGTCCTCGGTCTCGCCGGTCTCGTCGAAGCGACGAACGGTGAGGTCGAGGACGTCACCGGGCTGGCGTGCCTCGATCTGCGCCACGAGATCGAGGCTCGTCAGCGTCTCCACGCCGCCGGCTTCGATCACGACGTCGAACGGCTCGATGATGCCGAACGCGCCCGAGTCCTCGACGATCGCCTGGATGAGCGCACCGTTCTCGACCACCACCTCGTAGCCGAGATAGCCGAGCGCCACGCGACTGGCGAGTTCCTGTGACTCCGACATCAGAGCGAGGTTGGCCTGGATCTGTTCCGACCGGGTCTGGGTCCCGAGCACCTCGTCGCGATGCCGGACCTCGACCGTGTCGTCGAGATGGGCGCCGATCCACTCCAGCAAGGAGAGCTCGCCGGCCACTCGGACCGTCGTGAAGAACACCTCGCCCTCGCTGGGAAACACCTCGGCGCCCGAGATCTCGATCGACGACTCGAGTGGCGTCGCCGCACCCGGCGACTGCGAGAAGTACGGCACCTGGTAGATCGACGCACCCACGAGGGTGAACACGGTCAAGATGCCGACGATGACCGCGATCTTGATGGGTCGCGACAGTCGCGAAGGCGGCTCCGTGACGACCGGTACGCTCTCGAAGGTCGGCTCGGTGTCGGTCATCATGTCGTCACGACTCTCCAGGGCGGATCCTCCAGCCTGCCATGGAAGTGCCGATCGGAGAGATCACCGGACCACGTCTCGGGGAGGTGCCAACGTGAACACGCCATCGACCGGTTCGACTTCCGGAGTGCCGGAGATTCCACGCATCGCCGACCCCGTCGCGAGCGCCCAGCCGACCCGCACCACCCCGATCGCCGCGGTCGAAGCAGAGCCCGACGTCGGCTGGTGGACCCGGCGTCGCATGCGCGAGCGCGGCTGGGACGAGACCTACCGCCCCGCCCCGCTCTACAAGCGGGTCTTCGCCATCATCGCCCTCGGCGCCATCTCGATCTCCGGCGGACTGTTGATCACCGGCCTCGTGGCCACGGTCATCGCTGCCGCCGCGATTCTGCTCTCGGGCATCGTCTCCTGAGCCCAGTGCCCTCCGACAACACCGCGACCGACGAACCGCTGCACGACGAGACTGCGGCAGCCATCGCTGCGGCCGGTCACCACGGCGACATCGAAGTGCTCGAGCAACACGTGGGCGGACCGGTTGCACGGCATCGACGCCTGGCCCTCGACGGCCTGGCACGACTCGGCCGCCTCGACGAACGCCATCTCGGCGCCGCACTGAACGACGCCGACGCTCGTGTGCGACGGACCGCGGCGCGCCTGGCGGCCCAGTTGCCCTCGGTCGACCTGACCGCCACGCTCGCCGACCCCGATCCGCTCGTGGTCGAGACGGCAGCCTGGTCCATCGGGGAACAGGCGACCGGTGAGGACACGCAACGCCTTGCGCTCGAGAAGCTCGCAGCCGAGCACGACGATCCGCTGTGCCGGGAGGCCGCCGTGGCCGCACTCGGTGCCATCGCTCACCCCGACTCACTCGGCACCCTGCTGAGCGCGGCACGTGACAAGGCGCCGGTACGTCGAAGGGCCGTCCTGGCACTCGTGTCCTACGACGGACCTGACGTCGACGCAGCCCTCGATGCGGCGCTCGAGGACCGAGACTGGCAGGTCCGTCAGGCCGCCGAAGACGTCCGCTGAGCTCAGCCGTTCGAGGTCAGCAGATCGAGGACACCGGCCGCCGGTGACTCGAAGCGTTCGACCACACGGAGGCCGAGCGGGTCGCCGGCGATGCCGTCGACGGCGAAGATCGTCACGGCACGCGGCGCACCGGACGGACCCGCCGGACGATCGAACGCCGTCGCCAGTCCACCTGCGTTGACGTCCGCCAGCGTCCCGGCGGTCGCCCACAGCGTCCCCCGAGTCACGTCGGCGGCGATGGTGCCGCTCCGCAGCACGACGTCGACGGCGTACTGGGCGGCGAACCCGGCACGAATCCACGCATCGGGCCGAGCGTCGGGAAGGTGTGCATCCATCGCCGCTCGCAGCTGACTCGCCCCCGCACCCTCGTCACCCCACGACGGCGAATCGGTCGACACCATCAGGTGATCGGTGGCCCAACTCATCGCCGCCGAGGACGGTGGCAGCAAGATCTCGCCGCCGACACCGACGGCGAGATCGACGTCGGCCTGCGCCAACGCATCGACCATCTGCGTCGACTCCGTCGCGTCCGCGGCGAGCCACAGCCGCTCACAGCCGGCATCGACGGCGGCACCAGCGAACTCCTCGAGAGGTCGAGCGGGGATCTCGGTCACTGGGGAGCCGATCTCCTCGAGCACCTGCTCGGCCAGCAGCACACCGACCAGCTGGTCAGACCCGACTGCGCTGCCGTCCGTCACCACACACCACGCTGCCGGTTCGGTGTCGTCGCGGCTCATCCACGCCGCGCCGTTGAACGACTCCGCGGCGTAGCTCGAACCGACCGGCAACAGCGACGGCACACCGGCCCAGGTCGACTGTCGTGTGCCGGGCACCATCAGCACCTGGTCGCGGGTCGCGAGCTCCCGGACCGCGTCGATGGTCGCCGTACCGGTCACCAGGGCGAACGCAGCGACATCTGGTTCGAGGTCGGAGTAGGCGTTCACCGCAGCAGCCGCCGACGTGCCGACGTCGCGCACCACCAGCTCGACGGGGAATCGACCGTCGACGCCGCCGAGCGCGTTGACCGACGACCAGTACGCCTCGACGCCTGCGAGCAGCGAACGATTGAACGAGGCGTCAGGGCCCGACAGGTCGGCGATCACACCCAGCCGGAAGACGGTCGTGTCGAACCCGGTCGTCCGAGCCGGTGCCTCGGCCCGTGGCACGGGAACGACGAGGGGCTGTGCCTCGTCGGGGGTCGCTTCGGTGCAGGCCGCCGCGACGACGGCGAGCGCCATCACGAGTGCGCCCGTGCGACGACGCCATGCTCCCCGGTCCATGTGCAGCAATGATGCCGCGTGGCGCGTCGCCGACGGTGCCGCCGACGGACGCTCGGAATCAGGGCGTCGGACGCTGCCCCATGAACACACCGCTGAGGCTGTCGAAGTTGTCGAGCACGCGGCCGGCGCCGAGCACGACGGCCTCCAGTGGTGCCTCGACGACGTGAACCGGCACCTTCGCCGCTTCGCTGATCCGGATGTCGAGGCCACGGAGCATGCCGCCACCACCGACGAGATGGATGCCGTTGGTGATCAGGTCCTGGGCGAGCTCCGGCGGTGCCATCGACAGGCAGTCGAGCACCGACTCGACCATGGCGTCGACGACCTCGCTGATCGCGTCGCGCACCTGGGCGGGCTCCAGCACGAAGGTGCGGGGAAGGCCCGTGGTCAGATCTCGACCGCGGATCTCGGCAGCGAGTTCGTCCGGAACCGGCCACGCAGTACCGATCGCGACCTTGATCTCTTCAGCCGTCCGCTCACCGATGGCGACGCCGTGTTCTCGTCGAGCATGTGCCTGGAGTGCTGCGTCGATCTCGAACGACCCCATGCGAATGGCCTTGATCGCGACGATGCCACCCAGCGAGATCATCGCGGTTTCGGTGGTACCGCCGCCGATGTCGACCACCATCGAGCCGACCGGTTCGTGGATCGGCAGGCCGGAGCCGATGGCCGCAGCCATCGGCTGCTCGATCAGACGAACGTCGGAGGCACCGGCGCGGCGAGCGGCTTCGGTGACGGCCCGACGCTCGACGGCGGTGATGACCGACGGCACACAGATGATGACCCGCGTCCGGCCGAAGCGTCCGACGCCCACCCGCTGGAGGATCAGACGGATCATCCGCTGCGTGGTGTCGAAGTCGGTGATGGCGCCCTTGCGCAGAGGCCGGACCGCGATGATGTGGGCCGGTGTGCGGCCGATCATCTGCCAGGCCTCGCTGCCGACCGCGAGCACGTCGCCGGTCTTCTCGTTCAGCGCGATCACCGAGGGTTCGTTGAGCACGATGCCTCGGCCGGCTTCGAACACGAGCGTGTTCGCCGTACCGAGGTCGATCGCCAGGTCACGGGCCATCAGCGACGCACCTTCCGGCGGCCGCGGGACTCCGCGCCGCCGAAGTTGGAGAGCGCGTCGAGCGATGTCCGGAACTCGTCGACGGAATCGGGCTGACGCGACCGGCTCGCGAGCATGAACACGCCGATGCCGAGCAGGCCGACGAGGATCACCCCGACAGCGATCAGGAGGAACGCGAAGCTGGGCATCAGGCGTCCGCCGAGGGAGGGATCAGGTCGGCGACCTCGGTGATGTCCGTCGCTGCGAGACCCCAGTCGGAGCCCTCGGACCACGTCTCTCGCTTCCAGATCGGCACCGTCGCCTTCAGCGCGTCGATGCCGAATCGAGCGGACTCGAATGCCTCGGGGCGATGCCCGGAACTCACCGCGACGACCACCGACACCTCGCCCAGCTCCATCGGGCCGGTTCGGTGCCAGAGTCCGGCCGAGATCGGGCCACTGGGACCGCATCGCATCGGCGAGCTCGCCGAGCTTCGGGACGACTTGGGCCTCGTAGGCCTCGTACTCGAGCAGGGTGACGCCGGTGCGATGTTCTGCGTGATCTCGGACCGTGCCGCTGAACACCACCACAGCCCCACAATCGGGTCGTACGGCCCAATCATGAGCCATACCCACGCCGAGGGGTTCGTCGGTCAGCGCCAACCAGGTGTCGCCGTCAGGTGCGTGCACAGCGCAGCATCGTAGGCGCAGACTCCTTCTGTGCGACACCGACCGCGCGCGGTCACCTGAACGGAGGTCCTCGCTACAGTCGGCGTTCGTGTCAGGACCCGGCGACGAGAGCGACCCCTTCGGCGATGCCGACGGCGATGAGTCGCGCCCGTTCGGCTGGTGGCAGGAGCTCGGTGACGAGTACGACGACGACCTCGAGCCCACCGCCCCGTTGCCGCTCGACGATCGGATCTGGCGTCACCCGTCGGAGCTGAGCGCCATCGGCACCAGCTCGGGACCCGTGCAGCGCCACGAGCGTCTCGACCGGCGTCTACTGGCGGGGGTCGCCGTCGCCGCAGGCGTGGCGGGCGCATCGCTCGCGATCGGAGCGATGCTCCTCCTCGGGCCGTCCGGGAACACGATCACCGAACGCGTGGTCGAACGACAGCTCGCTCAACCGGTCACCAGGTTCGCCAGCCAGTCGGCCTCCGGCCTCGACGTGGCCCAGATCGCCGATGCCTCGAAGCCGTCCATCGTGACCATCGAGGTGCGCAACAGCATCGGCGGGGTGATCGGCTCCGGTTCGGGCGTCATCATCCGCGACGACGGCCACGTCATCACGAACGACCACGTGATCGCCGGCGGCACCTACGTCGACGTCATCACCGCAGATGGCCGTCGCTACCCCGCCGAGCTCGTCGGCGGCGACCCGCTGACCGACGTCGCCGTCGTCCGGGTCACCACGGAGCCAGGCGAGCTGTACCCGGCGATGATCGGGTCGACCGAGCAGCTGCGCGTCGGCGAGCCCGCGGTCGCGATCGGCTCGCCACTGCGACTCGACGGCGGCCCGACGGTGACGGTCGGCGTGATCTCGGCGGTCGGCCGCACGCTCGACCTTCCCCAGGGCATCCGGCTCTACGACCTCGTGCAGACGGACGCGCCGATCAGTCCTGGCTCATCCGGAGGTGCGCTGCTCGACCGCAACGGCGCGCTGATCGGCATCACGACCGTCGTGGCCGTGAGCGACGTCGGCGCCGAGGGCCTCGGCTTCGCCACACCGATCGAGATCGCCTACGACGTCGCCGTCGACCTGATGACCACCGGCGTCGTGCAACACGGATTCCTCGGTGTCTCCGGTGACGATCTCACCTCCAACGAGGCCGACGCTCTCGGGGTGGCCGGCGGTGCGCTGATCACCAGCGTCGGCGAAGGTACGCCGGCCGACGCCGCTGGTCTCGAGGTCGGCGACATCGTCATCGCACTCGACGGCGAGCCGGCGACATCGATGAGCTCACTCGTCGTCCAGGTCCGCAGGGCCGAACCCGGCGAGGCGTTCCAACTGACCGTCCGGCGCGGCGACGATCAGCTCCTGCTGGACGTCGTGCTCGACGCCAGACCCTGACTCAGCGCCGTCGGGCGATCAGGGCGACGATCACCGCGACGATCCCGACGATCACCGCAGCCAGAGCGCCCAGCGAGAGGTACTGGCGTTGCCTCGCGTTGAGCGCGACCCACGGCGGAGCCTGGTCCGCCTCCACGAAGGCCTCGTCGTTCTGCGAACCGGGAACCCATCCGACACTGCGAAGACGGTCGTTGGCCACCACCCACGAGTGCATCGTGTAGGGCAACAGTCCTGCCGGTCTGGGAGAGCTCGGCGTCGACGCCAGCCAGTCCTCGACGCGTTCTGCCACCGCGACGGGCAACCGAACACGTGGCCGTGGCCCCAGCAGCGCCCGCATGTCGGCTCCGGCGAGCCAGCCGTCAGGTGCCACGTTGTACGGGCCGTCGAGCTGCTGTGCCGCAGCGACGACGACCGCCGAGGCGAGGTCGTCCACGTGCAGGAACTGCACCGGTGGATCGTCGATGCCGGCGCGAAGGGCCACCGCGTCCATCAGGGACTGTCCGAGCCAGCTCATCTGGCCGTCGGCGACCGCCGGAGCGGGTCGCAGAACCGTCACGCTGGCCGGGCCTTCACGTCGCCATTGCACGATGCGCCGTTCCAGTTCGGCCTTGACCTCCGCGTAGCGAAAGCCCGGATTCGGCCGCAGGACCTCGACCTCGGAGATGGGGAGCGGCGCGTGCGGCCAGGCTCCGTAGACGGTCGCCGACGAGATCACGACCAGGTGCCGGACCTCGCCGACCTCACAGGCCCGCAGCACCTGATCGAGAATCGTTCGGTTCGGGTCGTCGGTGTCAGCGGTCGGCTGGATCCACGCCAGATGGATCACGATGTCGGCATCGGTCGCTGCGGCGGCGAGGGCCTCGGTGTCCTCGCCGACGTCGAAACGCAGGGACGTCGCCCCGGTTGGGACGGGCACGAGTTCTCTGTCGACGGCGACGATCGAACCGATGTCGGGGCATGCGGCGAGGCGACGCAGCACCAATCGGCCCAGCTGGCCGCCCGCGCCGGTGACGAGCAGGTTCCTCCCTCCGAAGGAGGGCAGCATCGCGTCGTCGCGGTGGACCATCGTCTCCACGGTCCTACGATGCCCTCGTGAGCGACAGCGGTTCAAGCGATCCGAACGACCCGTTCTCGGGACTCCCCTTCTTCGGGGACCTCGGCAAGCTGTTCGGCGGCGGTGCCGGCTTCGCTTCGCCGGGCGACGGCCCCGTCAACTGGGAGGCTGCTCGCCAGTTCGCGATCGGCCTCGCCAACGGGGGCACGTCAGAGCCCAACGTCGATCCGGCACAGCGAGCGAAGTTCGCCGAGCTGTCTCGCATCGCTGAACTCCAGGTCGCCTCAGCCACCGGGCTCGACCTCACGGTCGACGGACGGGTCCCGATCGTCGTGCCGCTCACCCGAGCCGAGTGGGCGGTCCGCACTCTCACTGACTACAAGCCGCTGCTGGAACGACTGGCCGGCGGTCTGGCGGAGGAGACGTCCGGCGACAACCCGACCGACCCGACCGAGGCACTTCTGGCCGGCGTCATGAAGATGATCGCCCCCGCCATGATGGCCATGAGCGCCGGTTCCATGGTCGGTCACCTGTCCACGCGTGCCCTCGGGGCGCACCACCTCCCGATTCCACGGGGCGGGTCCACGGACCTTCCTGTGGTCGGTCCGAACGTCGCCGACTTCGTCGACGAGTGGAGCATCGACCGCGACGAGGTCGCGCTGTGGCTGTGCGTCCACGAGCTCCTGTTCCATGCGGTGTTCAACGTGGCGCACGTACGCGAGGTCCTCACCGACCTGCTCGGCCAGTACGCCAACGGTTTCCAGCAAGCCGACGGCAATGCACTCGAGCAGCGGCTCGGTTCGCTCGAGCCGACCGCCGACCTCGGCGACATGCAGGCGCAGCTGCAGCGCATGTTCGGCGATCCCGAGGTCCTCCTCGGCGCAATGCGCACCCCGACGCAGGAAGCGATGCTCCCGCGTCTCGAATCCCTCGTCGCCGTGCTCGTGGGATGGGTCGATCACCATCTCGACGCCATCGGCGGTCAGCTGATCGGCGGCCACGGACAGATCGCGGAGGCCATGCGTCGCCGTCGCGTGACCGCAGGACCCCAGGACCGCTTCGTCGAACGCATGCTGGGTCTCGATCTCCGCCGTGAGTTGGTGGAACGCGGCCGTTCGTTCGTCGACGGCGTCGTCGAACGCGGCGGCACGGAACGGCTCGCCGACTTGTGGTCGAAGCCAGAGCATCTGCCGACGCCGAACGAGGTCGACGCTCCGGGTCTGTGGTTGGCCCGCATCGACCTGCCGGACCTCGACTGACGAACCCCCGCCGGGTGATTCGGCGCCGTGAAGAGTGACGGCGCGTCAGTGGTCCTGATCGCTCTCGGACGACTCGCCGTCGACGGTCGGGCCGGCCGCCGCTGTGTCGCTCGCAGGCGTTTCGGAGCTCGCTTCGTCGGCGACCACCGACCGGGCCTGACGCGCTGAACGGACGCGCGCCGCGACCCCACGAACGTCGGACGCCACCCGACGCTTGAGCTTGTCGCCAGGGGTGTCCGCACCGCGTGCGACGGCTCGGAGACCGCCGAGGTAGAAGAACGCGCCCAGCGCCGCTCCCACGGCGAGGATGAGGAATCCGACCCGGATGGGGAGCAGGGTCGATCCGACGACGGGAATGAGCGCCGCGGCCACCCACGCGAGCTGGAATCGGGTCTCGAACCGGGCGAAGGAACTTCCCTGATTCGCATCGGGTGCGTCGCGCTGGACGATGGCGTCGAACGACAGCTTCCCGAGGGCTGTCGACGACCCCACGACGAGTGCGACGATCATCGCCAACGCGCGGCTCGGCGACGATGCGGCGATGAAGGCGATGGTCGACGAGGCGATGAGTCCTGTGGCGATGATCATCTCTTCGCGCAGGACGCGTCGAACGAACGGAGCAGAGAAGGCACCACCGAGACTGCCGCAGACGGCGGCGAGACCGATCAGGCCGAACCAGACCAGTTCCGCATCGTTCTCTCGCAGCCAGAAGACCAACAGGAACGTGAGGAAGCCGACCATCGCCCGCAGCAGCGCCATCGCCGAGGCGGCCAACACGATGCCCGACGAACGAAGCTCGGCACGCTCTCGGGCGTCCGGCGGTCGTTCGCTGACGGCGGTCGAGGGCAGACGCAGCGACAGCATGGCGGCGCCGGCGAACACCACGGCAGCGACGAACAGCGGCAGCGAGTCGTCGATCCACCGCAGCCCGGCGCCGGGGAGGAACACCACAGCGCCGGCGATGCCGCCCAGCAGTACCAGCTTCGAGTTCGCTTCGACGAGTTCGACGTCGCGACGAACCAGCGTGGGCACGATCGCGCTTTTCGACACGTGGTACGTCTTCCCAGCCACCAACACGGTGAACGCCTCGGGATAGAGCCACAGCGAGTCCAGGTGGAACATCATCAGCAGCGCCATCACCGAACGAAGCGCCGCCGACACGAACATCATCATGCGCCGTCCGCCGCGAGCCCGGTCGATGGCCGGACCGATCAGTGGCCCGACGAGCGCAAACGGCGCAACCGTGAGGGCCAGATACAAGGCCACCTTGCTGCGGGCCGCATCGGGTTCGACCGAGAAGAACAGCGAACCTGCCAACGACAGCGTGACCAGCGTGTCGCCGACGACGCTGGCGATGTGGGTACGCGCGAGACGCATGAACGGGGTGACGACGAAGGCCTCGGCACCGGTCGCCGATCGTCGGCGCCTGGGCGCTGGTCCGGCCACGTCGGTCACGACCCACACTCTAGGAGTCGCCACTCGGTGCGGCATCGCACGTGCAACACGGATCCACGGATCCCTAAAGGTCACGCACGACGCGCCGACGAACCGACTGATGTCTGGTCTGAAGAACGTGCTCGGGAACGTCTATGGCGATCCCGACGATCGCCCAACACAGCCCGATCTGGACGATGTCCAGGACTCGATCGACGCGCTCGCCGAGTCCGTCGATCCTGCCTCGGAGACGGCTGACGAACCCGCCCACGACGAGCCGTCGGCACTCGACGCCCTCGACGACTGGATCGACGACCTCGATGACGGTTCGTACGAGTCGGACGACACGTCGCCCGGCGTCGACGACGATCCGCTGGCCGCGTTCGCCGAGCCGGCACTCGATGACGTCGACGACGTCGGCAGCGTCGACGACCTCTCGGTCGCGTCCGACGACGATCCGTGGGCGATGATCGACGGTATCTCCGACGATCTCGGCTCGTCCGACCTCGATGACAGCGCAGGCGGTGGCGATCCGTCGATCGAGGACCTTCCGAGCAGCGTCGACCAGACATCGACCGACTCGAACACGACCGCCGAAACCTCCGACGACTGGCTCAGCGTCGTCGACGGTGGCGACGCCGGCGACGACTGGATGAGCGAGTACGACGACGTCGGCAGCGGCGGCGAGTCGCCGTCCGAGGACGTGCCGATGGTCGGTTTCGAGGACTTCGAACTCGACACCGGTGACGACGAGGTCAAGCCCACCGACACCACGCAGATCGCAGCGGCACTCGCGGCCGACGCCACCGATGACGCAGCACCTGCGGGTGAGGAGGCGTGGTTGGACGACCTGTTCACGGTCGACGACCCCGCCGATGAGCCAGCGGCCGACGCCGCGCCGATCTCGCCGTCGATGGACGAGACGACCGACGAGCTGTCGTCGTTCGCCGAGCAGCTCGCCGACACGAACGTGCCAGAGGCCGCACCGACGCCGGCCTTCGACGATGACGCCCAGGATCTCCTCGGCTCCGTCACCGCGGCCATCAACACCCCTGCGCCGGCGCCGACATTGGCGCCGGCAGCGGCGCCGGGAGGTTTCGACACCGGCTGGAATCGCGCCGACGACGACATCCTCCCCGCAGGCGGCGGAGGTGGCCGAGGCAGAAAGAAGCGCGGTCGCAAGGACGACGTCGCCATCGAGATCGACACCCACCAGCTGGACCGTCTCGCCGCGCTGCCCACGCCGCCGAACGCTGCGCCCGAGACCATCGGTGCCCCTGCGGCGACGATGACGATGCAGCCGCCTCCGATGGGTGCGCCGAACGCCGGAATGGCTCCGCTCGCCCCACCGGTGGGCATGGTGCCGCCTCCCCCGCCGGGTGCCCCCGCTGACCTGACTGCCAGCGGCCTCGACGGTGCGCTCCAGGCGGACGATCCGGTCCATCTCTTCGCTCCCGACGCCGACCTCGACGAAGCCGCCGGCAAGCGGGGTCGCCGAGGCCGCAAGGCCAAGGCGCCGAAGGAGCCCAAGGCCAAGAAGGCGAAGAAGGAATCGAAGAAGGGCCGCCGAGGTCGCAAGGGCGATGACGGCAACGACGCGGCGTTGATGGCTCAGGTCGATGCGGCCATCGCATCGCAGGCTGCGCCCGCTCCGATGGCTCCGCAGGTCGTCCCGACCGACGGCTTCTGGGGTGAGACCGTGACGCCTGCCGCGGCACCGGTCGAGCCGCAGCAGATGGCCGGCATGGCCGATCCGCTCGACGTCGAGCTGCTCCAGCCGCCGACGAGCTTCGATCCCGGTCCCGTCATCGACTGACGAGCCAACGCTGCTGCATCGGCCCGGCTGAGCCGACTCATCTCACCCAGTCGGCGTCGATCAGCGACAGATCTCGACGGACGCAACCGTTCCGGAGCCGCCGTCGAAGAACCCGGTCTTGAAGCTGGTGACGCGTTCGAACGCGGACACGTCGCCGGCTTCGGGATCGTCCAACATCGTCGCGATGGCCTCGTCGAGGTCGCCGCCGGTCAGCTCGAGCGGACGGGTCGACGTGTACGCCACGTCGCCGGCCCACACACCGGCCAGACACACCGCGATCGAACCGTCCGCGTCGACGATGCCGAGCTCGTCGAGCACGACCTCGCCATGCAGCCGGGCGAGGGTGAAACCAGTCGCGAAGTCGCCGATGTCGGCGTTCCACTGGGCGAGCTGCGCTTCGTCCCACGACAGCTGCACGCCGGCGGAACCAGTGATCTCCGACCAGAAGGCGGTCAGGTCCTCGAGGACCGCATCGCGAGCCGTCGGATAGTCGAGGTTGCCACCGTTGACGTCGCCGCGCTCGATGTTGAGATCCACGATCTCGACACCGTCGGTCGCGAAGTCGCGGCATCGTTCGGGCCCTTCGTCGTAGCCCGACTGGAACGCGTTCACCCGGTCGAAGGCCGAGCCGTGAGCCGAGAACCCGTCAGTCGGCGCACCCGGCGGGTCGCGCAGCAGCAGGAAGCCCGACAGCGCACCGGTCAGATCGCGGGGCGCCATCTGGACACCACCCTCGCCCCGGATCGAACGTCCGATCCATGCGCCGGCAAAGCAGTCGGCCTGGAGGTCGCGCATGATCGGCGCGCCGTTGAACCCCCCTCGGGTCTGCACGGCGTGCCCGTACTCGTGCGCCAACACCACGCCCACCGACGACTTGCCGAAGTTGGCGTAGAAGTTCGGGATCAAGAAGTTCGAGTCCCAGGTGATGTAGTCCTCGGCCGGGCAGTAGATCGCATTGCTGTTCAGGATCCGCGAGTCGAGCGGCTGGCCACAGCTGATCCGCTGGTCGCCGGTCGGGTCGAAGGGGAACACGGCGTTCAACGGCTGGAACTGCCCGCCGTAGACCTGCGGATACTCCTCGGTCCAGTACACGGCGAGGTCGTCGACCGCCGCGTCGAGGAAGGCATCGAGATCGTTGCGTTCCGCAGTGGACAGCGCCGCGCGGTTCGTCGCCTCGACGGAAACGAGCTCGACGCGTTCGCCGACGACGTCGTTGCCGGTGCCGCTACCGGTCTGGCCGACGGTGCCACCGCCGCCACGCATGGCCAAGAACGCGACCACCAGCGCGATGACGATGCCCATCACACCGCCACCCTTGCCGAGGTTGCCCATGGGGATGCCGGCACCGCCGCCACGACGGCTGCCCCCACCTCCGCCGAGCCCTCCGAGCAGACCACCGCCGCTGGAACCACCGCCGGGGCGCGACTTCGGCGCGTTCATGCGTTCGCCGCGGCGTCCAAGCGCCCGACGCTGTTCTCCTTGGCGGCGAATCCTCATGCAACCGGTCCGATCCTCAGGTGACGGGCGACGACCCTACCGACGTGGCCGTCGGCCGTCACGTGCCGTCGCTCGGACACCACCGAGGGAGTCAACCCAAGCGCTCGAATCGGTAGCCCACACCGCGGACGGTGGTGATGATGGCGGGATGGGCCGGATCGGCCTCGAGCTTCGAACGCAGCCGCTTCACGTGGACGTCGAGCGTCTTCGTGTCACCGACGTAGTCGTGGCCCCACACGTTGTCGATGAGCGAACCTCGGGTGACGACACGTCCCGCGTTCTCCATCAGCACCTCGAGGAGCTCGAACTCCTTGAGCGGCAGGTAGACGACCTGCCCGGCGTGCCGCACCTCGTGGCGGTCGAGGTCGAGCACGATGCCGGACTCGTCGATGACGCCGTCGGCGTCATCGACGAGTTCACCCTCGACGGCGGCCACTTCGTGGGACCGGCGCAGCACGGCTCGCATCCGAGCCACCAGCTCGCGCATTCGGTAGGGCTTCGTCACGTAGTCGTCGGCCCCCATCTCGAGGCCGAGCACTGCGTCGATCTCCTCGCCCTTCGCCGAGACCATGATGATCGGCACCTTCGAGCTCTTGCGGATCTCGCGACACACGTCGAGGCCGGACATCTTCGGCAGCATCACGTCCAACAGGACGAGGTCCGGGGCCACTTCGTTGAAGCGTGCGATGGCCTCTGCGCCGTCCGCAGCCGGGTGGACACGGAACCCCTCACGGCGGAGCCCTGAACCGAGTGCTTCGAGGAACGCCGGCTCGTCGTCCACGACGAGCACATCGACTTCAGCTGACATGAGCGGACTCCATCGGGATCGAGATGACGAAGGTGCTGCCGACGCCCTCGCGCGACACGACCCTCACCTCACCGCCGTGGTTGGCGGCGACGTGACGGACGATCGAGAGACCGAGGCCAGTCCCGCCGGTCGCTCGGCTGCGGGCCTGGTCGACTCGGTAGAAGCGCTCGAAGATGCGTTCGACGTCGGTGGCAGGGATACCGATGCCGGTGTCTCGCACACGGATCTCGGCGTGTCCGCCATCGTCTTCGGACACACTGACCTCGACCGTCGAACCGGTGTCCGAGTACTTGATCGCGTTGTCGAGCAGATTCGACACCGCGTGGACCATGAGGTCGCGATCGCACTGCGCCACCACGTCGTCGCCGGCCTGCACTGCGACGGTGATCTCGCGCGCCGACGCCTGCTGGGCCACCCGGTCGGCAGCTTCGGACAGCACGCCACGCAGGCTCGCGTTGTCGGCGCGTGGTGTCCGTTCGAACTCGAGCCTCGAGAGGTCGAGCAGGTCGTCGATGATCGACGCGACGCGTTCGCTCTCCGCCGAGATCCGAGACAGCAGACGGTCGCGTACCGCATCGTCGGGCTCGCCCTCGAGTGCTTCGGCAAGCAGTCCGATGGCAGCGACCGGGGTCTTGAGTTCATGACTCAGGTTGGCGACGAAGTCACGGCGGACACGCCCGATCATCTCGTCGTTGCTCACGTCACCGATGAGGACGGCGGCGCCCAGTGGTGTCCCGTCGGACTCGAGTGGGACACCGGTGACCTCGAGAGTGCGTGGCGGCGGGCCGAGGATGCGAACGGTGTCGCTTCCGTGAGCACCGGCCAGCGCGGCGGTCCGCATGCGATCGACGACACCACGGACGAGAGCCAGCCCGTGACGACCGTCCGCGATCTCGACGGCCAGCCGGTTGCGCAACACCTCGCGACCATCGCGATCGACGACGATCACACCGTCGCCGAACTCGAGCAGCGCCGCGGCGAGGACGCGTTCGGCCTCGGACCGACGATCCCTCTCGGCCGCAGCGTTGCTCACAGCTCGCCTGACTTCGGCATCGCCGACCGGGTGGTCGAGCGACAGGAGCGACGCCAGCTCGCGCCTGGCCGCTCGTCGTGTGCGTCGCTCGGTGACCCACAGGTTCGCCAGCACCGCGATGAGGAGTGCGGCGACGACCAGGGCAGCGGTCATGCTCAGTCCTGGGCCTCTGCCGCCTCGCGCCGCGCTTTGGCCCGCATGGCACCCGCATGTTCCGGCATCTGCCCGGTCAGCAGGTAGGTCACCCGCTCGGCGATGTTGACCGCATGATCACCGATCCGTTCGTAGAAGCGACCGATCACCGCCAGCTGCAGAGCCTGTTGCGTGTTGAGGATGTGACGGCCACGCGAATCGAAGATGTTCTGGATGTACTCGTCGTGGAGCTCGTCGAGCCGATCGTCGAGCTCCGGCAGCATCCGCGCCACACCGAGATCACCTTCGACGTACGCGTCCATCGCGTGACCGAACAAGCGGACGCATTGCTCGCACATCTGGGTGAGCAGGCCACGCAACACCGGTTCGAGTTCGATGCCCTGCAAGCGTCCGATGGCCTTGGCGATGTTCGTCACCAGATCGCCGCTGCGTTCGATCTCGGAGTTCAGCTTCAGCGCGGTCACCAGGCGACGAAGATCTGCGGCGACCGGCGACTCGAGGGCCAACATCTGGATCGTCGCCTCTTCGACCTCGAGCGAGAGCAGATCGAGCTCGTCGTCGGAGGTGATGATCTGGTCGGCGGCGGCGATGTCGAGCGCCAGCAGCGCCTCGGTCGTGCGACCGACGCCTTCGGTGACGTAGGCCGCCATCTGCACCAGCTGATCGGTGACCCGCTCCAGCGACCCGTGAAACCCGGTCCGAGTCTCGTCGCTCATCCGAAGCGCCCGGTGATGTAGGCCTCGGTCCGCTCGTCGTTCGGGTTGGTGAAGATCTTGTTCGTGTAGTCGAACTCGACGAGCTCACCTGTGCGACCGCCCATCGAGTCGACGTTGGTCGTGAAGAAGGCCGTGCGGTCGCTGACTCGACCGGCCTGCTGCATGTTGTGGGTCACGATCAGGATCGTGTAGTCCTGCTTGAGCTCGACGATGAGCTCCTCGATGCGAGCCGTGGCGATGGGGTCGAGTGCCGAGCACGGCTCGTCCATCAGCACCACGTCGGGGCTCGTCGCAATGGCACGGGCGATGCAGAGGCGCTGCTGCTGGCCGCCGGACATGCCCATGGCCGAGTCCTTGAGGCGGTCCTTCACCTCGTCCCACAGCGCCGCCTTGCGCAGCGAACCCTCGACGACGTCGTCGAGGCCCTTCTTCTGGCCGGCGACGCGAGGGCCGTAGGCCACGTTGTCGTAGATGGACTTCGGGAACGGGTTCGGCTTCTGGAACACCATGCCGATGCGGCGACGCACCTCGACCGGGTCGACTCTCTCGTCGTAGAGGTCGACGCCTCGATAGGTGATCGATCCTTCGACCCGGGCGGTCTCGATGAGGTCGTTCATGCGGTTGAAGCACCGCAGCACCGTCGACTTGCCACAGCCCGACGGGCCGATCATCGCCGTGACCTCGTTCTCGAAGATCGAGAGGTCGACGTCCTGAACGGCGCGGAAGTCGCCGTAGTACACGTTGAGTTTCTCGGCGGCGAACATCACGGGCGGGGTGGCTCCTTGGGATCCCGTCGCCGGTGTCGGATCGGCGGGCACCTCGGCCTCGGACATGCGCTGGAGCTCCTGGTCGGTGGCGCGAAGATCGATGTCGTTCTTGGACGTGTCGGTCATGTCATCCACGCTTCTTCTCGAATCGGTTGCGGAGCGTGATGGCGATCAGGTTCGCCAACAGCACCACCACCAACAGACAGATGATGGCTGCGGCCGTGGCTTCGTTCCACTGGCCGACGGTGTTGGGTTGCTTGGCCAGCTCGGCGATGAGCAGCGGCATGGCCATGAACTGCTCCCCGAGCTGGTCGAGGTCGAAGAGTCCGGAACGGGAGCCGAGACGGCCCGTGACGCCGCCGATGAGGATCAGCGGCGCCGCTTCGCCGAGTGCTCGAGCGAGCGACAGGAGCGTGCCGGTGAAGATGCCGGGGGCTGCGTAGGGAAGCACGTGGTCCTTCACGATCTCCCACTTCGTCGCACCGACCCCGTAGCCGGCCTCACGCAGCGACCGGGGAACGGCACGGATGGCCTCAGCCGACGTGATGATCACGATCGGCAGCACCAGCACGGCGAGCGTGGCGCCGGCAGCGGCGGTGGTCTGGCCGAGATGCTGCTCGACGGAGTTCGGGAAGAAGCCGTCCATCCACTGCACGAAGATGATCAGGCCGAAGATGCCGTAGACGACCGACGGCACGCCGGCGAGGTTGCGGATGTTGGTCTCGATGATGCGCTTGAGCCGGTTGTCGGGTGCGTACTCCTCGAGATAGATCGCCGCGCCGATCCCGATCGGGAACGAGAACAGCACCACGAACACGCCGATCCAGAAGGTGCCGCGGAGTCCGTTGAAGATGCCGTATTCACTCGAGCGGGACGACTCGCGCTCGGTGATGAACTCGGTCCCGCGATCGCTCAGGTACGGGACACCGTCGACGATCACGTCGTACATGACGGCGAGCAGGGCGAGGACGGCGATCGACAAGCCGAACAGCAGCGCCAGGCGGAAGCCGTTGCCGGTCCAGTCGGTGGTCCGAGTGGTCAGCTTCTCGACGCTGCGGCGAGCTGCGGCGCCGCCCACGCCGGCGGGAGTGGAGACGATGGACATCTCTGACCTCCTCAGTAGACGAGCCGCACGCGGCGGACGAAGCGGTCGGCGATGACGTTCAACGTCAACGTGATGACGAACAGCAGCAGACCGAGGAAGAAGATGCTCTTCAGTTCGATGCCTGCCTGAATACGGTCGGACGGCGCCAGCGATGCAGCCATCGCTGCAGTGATCACCGTGCCGTCCTCGAACGGCGACGTGGTGAACTGCGCCTGGTTGCCGCCACCACCGGCGGCGAGGAACACGACCATCGTCTCGCCGATGGCACGGCTGATACCGATGATGAACGCCGCGACGAGGCCGGAGATGGCGGCCGGGATGGTGATCTTCGTGGTCGTGGTCACCTTCTTGGCGCCCAGCCCTGCAGACGCCTCGCGCAGTGACAGCGGCACCGCCGCGAGCGCGTCTTCCGACACCGAGGCGATGAGCGGCACGGTGAGGATGCCCACACCGAGGCCCGCGGCCATGAGCGAGAACCCGCCGGCGTCGGAGATGTTCTGCACGATGTTCGGCGAGATCCACCGGAGGGCGAAGAAGCCGAGCACCACCGAGGGGATGCCGGCCAGGATCTCGAGCGTCGGCTTCAGGATGCGACGGATCCGGGGGCGCGCGTACTCCGACAGGTAGATCGCCGCCGAGAGACCGACCGGGATGGCCACGAGCATGGCGATGCCCGTGACGATGAGGGAGCCGACGATCGGCGTCTTCAGGTCGAACTCGAGGAACGGTGGCGCCCACTGGTCGCCCCAGAGCTGGTCGGGGCGCACCTCGGACAGGAAGAGCCACCCTTCGGTGAGCAGCGCGACGACGATGCCGACGCTGACCACGAGCGACACGAAGGCGGTACCGAGCAGCACGCTCGACACGATCCGTTCGCGTCGACGACGCCGGGGCTCACCGGTCATGTCCTCGACGGTGAGCAGGTTCGGTGCGGCCACGTGATCTCCTCGGGATGCTCGGCCGGGCGGGCGGGGCAGCCGGATGGCTCTCTCATCTTTGGGGGGGGTGCGGTGGAGCCGGTGCGAAGTCTGTCGCACCGATACTCCGGGCGAAAGGGTCAATACAGGGAGCTGCGGTGTGTTCGGAGCGAGCACAGCTGCTCCGGCGACACAACGACCGTGCGGGCGTGCGACAGGGCCGGAACCGTCACGCGGTCCCGACCCTGTGTCACGTCACTCGGTGTGCCAGCGGCGAGCGTCAGCCCTTGGCGGCGGCCCATGCAGCGTCGGTCTCGGCCTTGATGTCGGCGGGGAGGGTGACGTAGCCGACGCCCTCGTCGAAGGCGTTGGCGACGGACTCCACGTAGCCGTCACCGAGGTAGTAGTCCACGTAGCTGACGAGCGCCGGGTTGGTCGCCACCTTGTCGGTGTTCACGTAGATGTACAGCGGACGACTGACCGGGTACGAGCCGTCGGCGATGGTCTCGAGCGACGGGGCGACACAGTCACCGGCCTCGTTGCGGACCTCGAGGATCTTCACGGAGTCGCCAGCAGCCTCGGCGAAGGCGAAGCCGACCCAACCGAAGGCACCCTCGGTCGACGAGATGCCCTCGATGATGACGTTGTCGTCCGGAAGGCCGGCGTAGTCGTTGCGGATGTGCAGCGGATCGCCGTCGCCGTCGACCTCGGTGTTCTCGCCGGACTCGGCGCGCTCGTCGGCACGGTCCTCGAGCACGATCTCGATGAAGGAGCCGTAGGTGCCGGACTCGGTACCAGGTGCGATGACGTCGATCGCTCCGGTCGGCCAGCCAGTGGTGCTCGAACCGAGCGTGGCGGCCAGCGTCTCGGCCTCACCCCAGCTGGCGCCGTTCGACTCGGGGCCGACGATGCCGTAGAGATCGGCGAAGTCGACGCACTCGAGCGGGTTGTTCGGGTTCACCATGACTGCGATGCCGTCGAAGGCGACCAGGAGCTCGACGTGCGGCACGCAGTCGGCGAGCTCGCTGTCCTTGATGGCACGCGAGGCGTCGTTGATGTCCGTGTCACCGGGGCAGAACTCACGGAAGCCGGCGGAGGTGCCGGGACCGTTGACGGTGATGGACACGTCGGAACTGACGTTGTCGTTGTAGAGCTCGGCGGCACGCACCGAGATGGGCTCCACGGTCGAGGAGCCCGACACGAGGACCGAACCGCTCAGCGATTCGGATGCCGAGGCTCCGGCATCGGAGGACGAGGTGTCGTCGGCAGACGACGTGTCATCAGAGTCACCGCCACATGCGGCGAGGAAGAGCACGCCGGCGAGGAGCGCGGCGAGCAACGTTCGTGGTGTGCGGGAAGTAGTCATTGCGCCGCACGCTACGGATGGTCCCCAAACGGCAGCGAGCGGTCAGGTGAACGACAGGTGAACTGGCGACGAACGTCACCCGCGGGCCCTGTCGCGACCGCATGTGCGCCTGCCCGCTCAGCGGGTGCGCCGCCTATTCGGCGAGTGCGCCGGCGACCTCGAAACGGCGGCGCTTCAAGATGCGGCGTCGCTCGCGCTCGCTGGCGCCACCCCACACGCCGTGGTCGATACGGTTGGTGAGCGCGTACTCGAGGCAGCGCTCCTGGACCGGGCAGGTCGCACAGATCTTGCGCGCCCGCTCGACGCCGACACCGTCGCTCGGGAAGAACTCGCTCGGCGGTCGTTCGGCGCAGTTGCCGTGTGCCATCCACTTGGTCATGACGTCACCCTCCGTTGATGGGTACGACGAACGGCAGGGCCGTTCGGTTCCCGATTCGTCGAAAAACCTGGTTTCTCGAATCGCTGGTCAGTTCCGCCCGTGCACTCGAGCACCGAGGATCGACCGTGACGCGAGGACGGCACCCCTGGCCGTCACCACGCACAACGTCGATCACCTCGAGCTCCGTCACATGACGAATGTTACAACGCCATGACGAACATGACACGTATTTCGTCATGTTCGTGCGGAGGCGGCCCATGCCGACCGTTCGTCGCCGACAACGCCCCCGGATGTCGTCGGTCCCACTGATCTTTCAGGGAGGGCGGGATCCCGTCGTCACGGGAACCGTGGCACCGCATCATCGGTACACTCACCTGCCGTTCGTCGAGGATGACGGCGCCGTGCCGTCCTCCACCCCGACAGGAGTCCCGCCGTGACCAACATCGAGACCACCGATTCCCAGGACGACCGTCTGCCTCCCGTGGCCGGTGCTCGGGTCGTGTACCTCGGTCCCGTCGCGCCGCACTGGGAGATCCACACCGTCTACGGCGACCAGGCCGTCGTCGACGCGTTCGGTACCAGGACGCAGGCCCGGCTCCTGCTCCTGCCGCCGCACGACCCGCAGTTCCGCCGCAACCGGGAACGTGTGGCCCGCGACGCCGAGCGCGAGAACATCGAACTCGAGTGGGACCTCGGCCTGCCCGAGGAGTGATCGGCGGTTCGCCGGCACACGCCCCGATTCAGGGGATGATGCCGATGAATTCCACCGTCGAGGAACTGGCTCCCACGAGCCGCTCCCAGATCGTGCGTGACGGCGCGGGCAGCCGCTCGGTGATCTCGAGCACCCGGTCGCGGTCGGTGCCGATCACGGCGTAGCCGGTGTCGTTGCGATTGACCACGAGCACCCACTTGCCCTCGATCTTGGCCAGCCAGCCCGTCTCGCCGCTCACGTTGATCGTGCGCCACTGCGGCTGCGAATCCATGTCCGCGGGCCGACGCAGCACGACGACCGACACGGACACGTCGCCGTCGGAGTAGATCGCCTGGCGTTGTCCTTGGACCGCG
>JAHDHM010000001.1:0-1078 GCA_020631315.1 Acidimicrobiales bacterium | reverse complement strand
CCCGAGCTCGAGGCCGTCGACGGAGTCGGGGAGATTGCCCGACGGCGCCTGGCCGAAACCGGCGCTTCCTCCTGACTGGGCGACGATCACGGCAGTGCTCAGGTCCGGTGCGACGGCCTGTGGCGCAGTGGTCGTACTGAGCAGGCCCCAGAACGCGACTGAGGCGAGGGCCGACAGCGCCGCGGCGCGAGTTCGGCTCCTGCGTCGCGGGCGGGCCTGCGGTCCGAAGGGTGACCGGCGCTCGAGGCGCTGGGTCAGTTCGTCGGGCATCGCCAGCAGCGGCAGCTCGCGCACGTGGCGCCGGGTGGCCTTCAGGCTGCTCAGCTCGTCGCGCAGCGTGCTGTCGCCCATGAGCGCGTCCTCGACGGCGGCGCGCTCGTCGGCGTCGACCTCGTCGTCGAGATAGGCGCTCAGAAGGTCTCGGGGTGAATCCACGTCATCGTCCTTCCGTGCCCAGCGGTTCGAGCGCGTCGCGAAGACGGCTCCGTCCGCGGTGAATCCGGCTGCGCACCGTGCCGATCGGCACGTCGAGCGCCTCTGAGATCTCCTGGTAGCCGAGGCCGACCACATCGGACAGCACGACGGCGGCGCGGTAGTCCTCGGGCAGGGCGGCGACCGCCTCCTGCACCTCGACGCTGAACGTGCTCTCCGCCAGCGCCACGTCGGCAGCGACGCTCGGCGGGAGGATCCGCTCGGGATCGTCGGGGAGGGCATCGGTCGGGCGACGCTTCTGGCGACGCACGCCGTCGAGGAAGGCGTTCGTCGTGATGCGCGCCAACCAGCCCTGCATCGATCCGGGCTGATAGTTCTTCAGCCCTCGTTCCACTCGTACCAACACGTCCTGCACCAGATCCTCGGCGTCGTCGCGTCGGCCGGTGAGGCGGTAGGCCACCGTGTAGATGAACGACCCGTGTTCACGGGCGACGTCCTCCCAGGTGGGTACGTCCTCTTGGCCGGTGCGGGATCTTCCGCGTCGGGGCCGGCGGTGACGTCGTTGGTTCATCGAGTCACATCCGTTCCGCGCCGCGTCGATCCGGGAGGTCCAACGACGTCACGTCCGATTCGGTTCCCACCGCGT
>JAHDHM010000130.1 GCA_020631315.1 Acidimicrobiales bacterium | reverse complement strand
GCGAGTTCGACGACATCGGTCGGGTCGTTGAGCCGCGACAGGTCGGAGAGATGCAACCCGAACTGCATGCCCGTGCGCTCGGCTGGTGCGTCGACGATCACCGGACTCGACGCCGGCCGATCCGTGTTCGGTTCCGGCACGCTCGCCTCGATCACGTGGACGACATCCACCCCGAGCACGCTCGGGTCGGACCGCACTCCTGAGTCCGCCAGCAGGGCGCGCATCGATCGCAACTGGGCATCGAGCGCAGCGGCCGGAACCGGATGGCGACGCTCCCGGTTGCGGGCACGGCAGACGTCGGCCGGGGTGTCGAGCACCAGCGCATGCACCGGACGCCCGTGGCGGCGGGCGCTGTCGAGCCACCGGTGCCGCTGCGTCTCGTCGAGCGCGGTCGAGTCGACGACGGTGAACAGGCCTCGCCCGAGCCGCGCCTCGACCACCTGGGCGACCATGTCGAAGGCCTCGGTGCTGACGCGGATGTCGCGCTCGGACTCGCCGAGCAGCCGACGGAACTCGTCGGTGGCCACGACGCCCTCGGAGAACCGCGCCGCCAGCGTCGACTTGCCGCTCGCCGCCGCACCGACCATCAGCACCAGCGCGTCGTCCGGCAACCGGGGGAGTGGCGCCGCGTCCGCAGTGCGCTCCTGATCCGAGGCACTCATGCCGGCGTGCGCACCGACCGGCTCAGAAGCGCCAGGGGTAGTCGTCGCCGCGGCCGCTGTAGGTCGTGTCGTTGGCCATGAGGCGGGTCCGGGTGGACTCGGTCATGGCGGCGTCGATGCAGGTCTGTGCCATGGCGATGGCGCCGTGGATCATCGAGTCGTCGGCGTCCTCGGTCTTGCAGTGCTGCGTGAACTCAGGTTGATGGTTGACCGCTGGTGCGCAGTCGAGGCCGAGGCTGGGGTGAATCGTCGGCATGAGCAGCGACACGTTGGCCATGTCGGTCGACGCCGCACCGCGAGTGGCACGCGGCGAGAACGCCCGGCCGAGCTCCTCACCGTTCTTGCGGTACATGACGGCGAGCTCGTCGTCGTGGCGGAACTCGCTGTAGGGGATGCGCTCGCGCTCGGTCGTCAACGTGGCCCCGGTCGCCAGCGCACCGGCCTCGAAGCACTTGTCGACGCGGCCCTGTAGCTGAGCCAGCTCGGCGAGTGCGTTGGCCCGCACCACGTAGCGGGCGGTCGAGTGCGACGGGACGATGTTCGGTGCGTCGCCGCCATCGATCACGATGCCGTGGATCTGGTTACCGGGGTGCAGATGCTGGCGAAGGAGACCGATGCCGACCTGGGCGATCGTGATGGCATCGGCGGCGTTGATGCCCTCCTGCGGGGCGAGTGACGAGTGCGCCGACTTGCCGTG
Organism: Acidimicrobiales bacterium; assembly: GCA_020631315.1. Next base: position 7,334 of record JAHDHM010000130.1, on the reverse strand, counting down.
CATGTGGTAGTCGCAACCGGTCGAGGCGAGCGTCGGGAACACGTCGCTCTCCATCGGTGCGGGGTGGATCATCATCGCCAGATGGAGGCCGTCGAAGGCGCCGTCCTCGAGCATGATGACCTTGCCGCCGCCACCCTCTTCAGCGGGGGTGCCGAGCACTCGGATGGTGATGCCGGCCTCGTCGGCGATGCGAGCCAGGCCGATGCCGGCGCCGACACCGGACGCCGCGATGATGTTGTGGCCGCAGGCGTGGCCGACGCCGGGCAGCGCATCCATCTCCGAGCAGATGCCGACGGTGAGCGGACCGCTGCCGTACTCGGCGACGAACGCCGTCTCGAGCCCGGCGACACCGGTGGTGATCGAGAACCCGGCGTCGCTCAACGCATCGATGCACACCTTCGACGCGTGCTCCTCCTCGAACGCCAGCTCCGGGTGCTCCCACAGCTCGTGCGACACGGAGGTGAGGACGTCACGGGCAGCGTTGACGTCGGTGGCGGCGGAGGCCTTCATGGAAGCGAGCGACATGGATCGATCGTAGACCGGGGCCTCTTCCGACTCCCGATCAGTCGCGGGCGCCGATGCCCCGGCGTTCCGCGGAACGCTCGAAGTCGACCGTGCGGGCGTGGCGGCACCCGTAGGCTGGAGCACCGTGATTCTGAACGAACTCGAAGAGGTCATCCGTGGCCGCCGAGGCACCGATCCGGGTGAGTCGTACACCGCTCGACTCCTGGCCGACTCCACGCTGAACCAGCGCAAGATCATGGAGGAGGCCTTCGAGGTGTGCCTCGAACTCCAGCGACCCGAGACCGACGCGGCCCTCGCCGCCGAAGAGGCCGCTGACCTGATCTACCACCTGATGGTCGGCCTGGCCGCCGTCGACGTGCCCATGGCCGACGTGTTCGCTGTGCTGGAAGGACGACGCAAGTGACTGCTCCTGTTCGCATCGCCGTGCCGTCGAAGGGTCGCCTGCGCGACTCGTGCATCGACCTGCTCAGCCACGCCGGCTACTCGATCGGCGGGTTCAAGGGCGCCGGCCAGGCGTCGTCCAACGAGTCCGGCATCGAGTTCATCGAGATGCGGCCCCGTGACGCCGCCCAGTGGCTCGCCGCCGGCCGGCTCGAAGCCGCGTTCATCTCGACCGACACCTCGCTCGAAGCCGGCGCCGATTCGTTGCCGTCGATGGGGCTCGGATTCTCACGCTCCGAGCTGATGATCGCCGTGCGCGAGGACGACCCCCGTCAGACGCTGGCCGAGCTCGCCGGCGGTGTCATCGCGACCCACCTGCCGAACTGGACCCGGCGCCACTTCGAGTCGCTCGGCATCGACGTGACCGTCGTCCCGATGGGCGGCGCGCTCGAAGGTCCGGTCGCCGTTGGCATCGCCGACGCCATCATCGACCTGCGCGAGACGGGCGGCAGCCTTGCCCGCAACCGTCTTCGGGTGCTCGAGACGTTCTGCGACTGCGAGGCGTTGTTCGTCACCGCACCACAGCCGGTCGCCGAGGTCGAGGACATGACGCTGCGCATCAGCGCTGCGCTGGCGGCACGTCGCACGCAGTACGTGATGTTGCACATCGAGCGGGACAAGATCGACCAGCTCAGCGGCCTGTTCCCAGGTCTGGCCGCACCGACGGTGCTGCCGTTGGCAGGCCGTGACGATCTCGTCGCCGCCCACATCGTCGTGCAGCGCAAGAACCTGTGGGCCAAGCTCGCCGACCTGCGCGCCCTCGGCGCCACCGGCATCGTCGCCCTCCCCACCGACGCCATCGTCGACTGAGCGCCTCGAACGTTCCGCCAGCGGTTCTGCGCGCATGTCGCGCAAATCCGCTGGGAGAACGTGAACCGCGCCGGCGGAAGATGGGTCAGCGGTCGTCGAGGAGGCGGGCGAGGCCGTCGAGGCCGATGCGGTGGAGCACCGGGTGGTCGGCGGTGTTCGCCACGACGGCGGTGCACCACGAGATCGCAGCGCCGCGGCCGCGTTCCCAGGTGGCGTCGTCGAGCACCGCGCCGCCCGCTGCCAGCGCGTCGACGAACAGCTGACGCTGTGGGGCCTCGAAGAACAGCCAGGCGGCCAGGTAGTCCGTCGCCGGATCGCCGCCGGTCAGGTCCCCGAAGTCGATGACGGCGACCAGGCCATCGTCGTCGACGACCACGTTCAGCGGATGCAGGTCGCCGTGCAGCAGCATCTGCGGACCGTCCCACTCGGGCGCAGCCAGTGCCGTCTCCCACGCGACCGCCACACGCTCGACGTCGACGTCGGTCGTGTCGGCGATCTGCGGGAGCCTCGACCTCACGCTCGCGTCGAGGTCGGCGAGGGGCCGGCCCCGGAACGGATTCAGCGGCAGCCCGTCCAAGGGACGCTGCAGCGCCGCGACGAACTCGCCGAGCTGGCGCGCCGTGCGGTCCAGGTCCGCCGGAGGGTCGGGAGCGAACGGTCGTCCCTCGAACCAGGGCACCACGCTCCACGGCCACGGGTAGCCCTCGCCGGGCACGCCGTCACGCACGGGCGCCGGCACCGGAACGGGCAACGACGGTGCGAACCGGGCCAGCCAGGTCTGCTCGGCCTCGATGAGCGGCACGGCGCTGGCTCGTCGAGGTACCCGCACCGCCAGGTCGTCGCCGAGGCGGAACATCACGTTGTCCCAGCCGTTCGTGACCAACTCGATCGAACGGCCGGCCAGGTCAAGGTGCTGTGCGGTCAGCAGACGACGCACCAGGTCGACGTCGACGTCGACCTCGGCAGAGGGCATGTTGCCCGTCATGGGAGCCTCCGAGAGGTGAACGTCAGGAGGTGACGCCCTCGGGCCGGATGAACACCGGCTCGTCGGGGGTCGAACGTTCTTCGTCGTAGCGGTAGCCGTTGGCGTCGAAGTCGAGCAGTGCCTTGGCCGACTTCACGCGGTTCAGGATGATCCAGGCGGCCATGGCGCCACGGGCCTTCTTCGCGAAGAACGAGATGATCTTGTAGTTGCCGTTCTTCTCGTCGAGGAACCGCGGGGCGATGATGCGGGCATCGAGCTCGTTCGTCTTCACCGACGAGAAGTACTCGTTCGACGCCAGGTTCAGCAGCACCTTGGACTTGCGCTCGGCGAGGTCGGCGTTGAGCTGCTCGGTGATCTTCGAACCCCAGAAGTCGTAGAGGTTCGAGCCCCGGTCGGTCGCCAGTTCGGTGCCCATCTCCAACCGGTACGGCTGCATGAGGTCCATCGGACGCAGCACGCCGTAGAGGCCCGACAGGATGCGGAGGCTCTTCTGCGCCTCGGTGAAGTCACGGGCGCCGAAGCGCTCGATCTCCATACCCGTGTACACGTCGCCCTTGAAGGCGAGCACGGCCTGGCGGGAGTTGTCGAAGTCGAACGTCGTCTCCCAGTCCTGGTAGCGCTGCACGTTCAACTCGGCCAGGGCCGGCGACAGATGCATCATCGACGCCACCTCGTCAGGTGACTTCGTGACCATGACGTCGACGAGCTCCTTGGCGTCGTCGATCATCCGAGGCTCCGTGTGCACCTTGGTGGGCAACGGCGACTCGTAGTCGAGGGTCTTGGCGGGCGACACGACGATCAACACGCCGCACAGTCTACGAAGCCGCCCGCCATGGCGGCGGGCTCTGTTGTCGGTTCGCCGCCCCCTGTGCGGCTCGGGAAGCTGCGAAGCTGGGCTGATGGCCTCGGCGGGTTGGAACATCGGACAGACCCGTGCGCTCGCCGCAGCGCTGTTCGCCGTCGCTCTGCTCGTCGTGGGTTGCAGCGGCGGCGACGCCGACGACACCGGTGCGCCGACCACAACGGGCTCCGCTCAGACAACGGCGACGACCGGCAGCACCGACGGCGGCACGACACCGACCACCTCGTCGGCGTCGCGCATCATCGACGCCACCGCGGCGACCACGTCCACGACCGCCGTCGCCATCGACGACACACCGCGACCCACCACGACGACCACCCCCGAGATCGCGGCAGGGGAGTGGCACGACCACACGCTCCCCGAGCTCGACAGCCTCGACGAGTTCCGTGCCATGGCCGCCGTCGGGGCTGGCGGGCAGGAACTCGTGAAGTTCACGATCACCGACTTCCTCGGCACGCCCGAGGTGTCGTTCATGGATCTCACGTTCTACGAGTTCCACGACGAGATCTCGTGGTTCCGGCTCCTGAACGGTCAGGCGATGCCGAGCACCGGGTTCGAGCCGACGCAAGGCCTGCGGTTCGACACCATCGACGAGGTCTACGACTGGGCCGAACAGTTCATCGACCGAGCGGCCGGCCGCGACACGATGCCCTACGACCTCGCGGAGACGAGGGACGGCCGGATCGTGTCGCCGCGCTTCTACCACCAGAACCACGGCCCACCAGGGGCTCGCTCGACGGCGAACCGCACGATCGGCGCGGGCAACGTCATCCGATTCCCGGCCGTCGACGGCGTGCGGGACGAGGTGTGGGCGCTGTCGCTCGAGTACGCCGATGGCGCACCGCCCGCACAGATCGACGTGTTCATGACGACGGTGACCGAGGCCCTGCCGCCCGAGATCGGGGACCGTCTGGTCTGGGCCGTCCGCTCGCCCGTCCACGAGGCCGTCGCGCAGCAGATGGAGGCCGAAGAGCTGCCGTGGCACGACCGGATCGTCCGCTACAGCGAGCTCGCGATCGACGGGGAGACCGAGGTCTACAGCGCGGCCGTCGCCGTGGGTCGGCTGCGGATCGTCGACGACCCGGCGATGCTCAACTCGGCGCTGGACACCGACGTGCTGATCGTCGAGGACTTCCCCGACTTCCTCCCGCCGGCTGCGGCGATCCTGACCGCGACACCGCAGACGCCGCTGGCGCACGTGAGCATCCTCGCCCAGAACCGTGGCATCCCGAGCGCCTACGTCGGCGGCATCCTCGACGACCCCGACATCCGCCAGCTGAGCGGCCCTCGTGCACGCGTGGCCGTGCTCGCCACCGCCGACGGCACCGTCGAGATCGTGCCCCTGACCGACGAGCTGTACGACGAGTGGGTCGATGCGACCACGCGGCCGACCGTGTCGGTCGAGCAGGTCGACGTGGCCGCGCTGCCGATGACCGTCGACCTCGAACAGGTCATCGCCGACGGGCCGCTGTCCGAACGTGGCCTCGCGAACTGGCGCCGCACCATCGGGGGCAAGGCCGCCGGCATGCTCAGCCTCATCGACGATCCGGCGATCGAGACCCCGTCGCCTGCCGGAGCGATCACGATCGCCGCCTACGCCGAGCACATGGCCCGCCCCGAGATCCGTCGGGGCGTCGACGCGGTGCTGAATGCACCTGACTTCGACGACGAGCTGCGTGTCCGCCACCTGCTGCTGGAGGGACTCGACGACCACCTCGCACGCTTCGCCACCGACGCAGATGCTGCGCTCGCCGAGCAGATCCTGGCGACGGCGAGCCCGACGGTCCGCGAGGTCGTCGACGCCGGCGGCCTCCGACGTTGGCTGCGCACCATCCCGATCCTCCCGAACACGCTGGCCGAGATCAGCACCGACCTCGAGGCACTCACCGCCGACCTCAGCCTCGACCAGGGTCTGAGGTTCCGATCGTCGAGCACCGTCGAGGATCTCGACGGGTTCAACGGTGCCGGGCTCTACGACTCGAACACCGGCTTCCTCGACCCGAGCCGCGACGAGCGCGGCCGCACCATCGAGGACGCGATCCTGCGCACCTGGGCGTCGTACTGGGGGAGCGAGGCGTACGAGGAACGAGAACTGTTCGGCGTCGAGCACAGATCCGGTGCGATGGCGATCCTCGTGCATCCCCGCTTCGACGACGAGCACGAGATCGCCAACGGTGTCGTCACGATCGAGATCACACCCGCGTCGCCGCTCGACGACGAGACAAAGCCACGGCAGGGGTCGATCTCCTTTCCTCGGAGCACCGCCACGATCAACGTGCAGCCGGGTCCGCTGTCCGTCGTCACCCCCGACCGCGACGTGCAGCCGGAACGTCTGATCGTGGAACGTCGCGACGACGCGGGAGAGGCCACCGCCACCCGGTACTCGTGGTCGAGCGAAGGCGCCGTTCCCGCGCTGACCGACGAGCAGGTGTTCGAGTTGTTCGACCTCGTCGACGGACACGCACGACGCTGGCTCGAGCGGGCCAACACCGAACGTCAGGCATACCGTTCGTCGCCCACCGTCACCTTGGACCTCGAGTTCAAGCTCATGACCGCCGCGTGGCCGGCTCGGTCCGACGGTTCGGTCTCGGGCGACGCGGACCGGATCGTCATCAAGCAGGTCCGGCCACTCGACCCGCCACGTCCTGAGCTGCCCGTCGAGGTCGAACGGATCGCCCTTCCCGACGACATCGTCCGACGCCTCGCGCAGGTCGACCAGGTGACCTGCAACGCAGAGGGCGCACTCATCTCGTGGTCGGTGGCGTTCACGGACCCGTCGATCCCGCCCGACCTGAACATGTCCGAGACCGGCTGGTTCGCCGAGGGCCGCATCGCGGTCGGCGGTGAGACGCTGCTGCTCAACCCCGACATCCGGATCGCCGTGACCCGAGACGAGTTCGTGTTCACCGCGGGCGGGGTCTACCAAGCCGTCGTGTCGGACCTCCAGACCGATGCACCTCGGATGCTGCTCAGCAGTCCCGACGGCACCGTCGACATCGATGCACCGGCGAGCTGCAACGTGGTGACCCTGTGGTCCTCGAACACAGCCGCGTTGCTGGACGAGATACTGGGCCGATGACGTCACGGCCCGTGCTCCCCGAGGCAGCCGCGATCACCGTCGAGCAGCTCGAGTACGACCCGGCAGCGGCATGGGCGTCGCTGCGTGCCGTCGCGCCGGTCGCCTGGGTGCCCGCGCTCGAGGCGTGGGTCGTGACGGACCGGGCGCTCGCCGTCGAGGTGATGCGCAACGCCGAGCGCTACACCGTCGACGACGAACGCTTCTCGACCGGAGCAGTCCTCGGCGAGAACATGCTGTCGCTCGACGGCCCGGCACACGCCCGACAGCGCACCGCGTTCGCCACTCACTTCCGCCCCCGCATCGTGCGAGAACGGATGGAGGAGTGGCTGCCCGAGCAGTGCCGCCGTCTGCTCGCCGACGTTCGCGCAGCCGCCGGAGACACCGGCCGGGCCGATCTGCGCCGTGGCTACGCCGGACCGTTGGCGGTCACCACCATCGCCGAGTTCCTCGGGCTGCCCGACAGCGAACCGGACGACGTATTGCGTTGGTACGGCGACCTGTCGACCGCCATCACCGACGTGACCCTCGGACGCGACATGTCCGTTGCCGCACGTCATGCGCTGGCCGAGGTGCACGACCGTGTCGTGCGGGCCGTCGACGCGGGCGACACCATGCTCGCCGGCGTCGTCGAC
>JAHDHM010000129.1:5795-8748 GCA_020631315.1 Acidimicrobiales bacterium | reverse complement strand
TCCAACTTCCTGCGGCTTCGATACCCCATGCCTTCATGATGTCGACCGCCCCGGCCGCGTCCTGCGATACGAGTGGCTCAGCGCGAGATCACTCGTCGACGCGGGCGCTGGCGGTGCCGGTCACGACCGGTACGTCGTGCTGGTTGGTCGTCGTCACCTTGAGGTCGACGAAGTGCTCGCCGTCTTCCTCGCGGATCGCGGTCACCTCGGCGGTGCCGGTGAGCGTGTCGCCCGGCCACACTTGGTTGACGAAACGCACACCGAAGTTGGTGAGCTGCCCGTCGCCGACCCAGTCGGTCAGCAGGCGTCCGGTCATGCCCATGGTCAACATGCCGTGGGCGAAGACGCCGGGGTAGCCCGCCACCTCCTTGGTGAACAGGTCGTCGGTGTGGAGCGGGTTGTAGTCACCGGACGCGCCGGCGTACATCACGATCTGGGTGCGGGTGAGGTCGTCGACGAGCACCTCGGTGCGGATGTCGCCGACGTTGAGTTCGCTGGCCTTGAGCGTCATGGTCGTCTCCTCAGCTCTCGACGGGCTTCTCGGTGCGGACACCGACGCTGCGGGCGGTGATGACGACCTCGCCGTCTTGGTCTCGGTACTCGGTGACTCGTTCGGTGAAGGTGAGCGTGCCGGCGCGGCGGCTCTCCTTCTGCCACGTGTTGCCGTCCGACGAGGTGGCGGTGAGCACGTCGCCGGGGCGGATGTGTCGGTGGTACTCGAAGTGCTGCTCGGCGTGGAGACCACCGCCCCCACCTCCTCCGCCCCCGCCGTCACCGGACGACACGCGGCCGGTGGGGTTCTTGCCCGAACCCCACCAGACCTCGTCGATCTTCGGACGGAGGAAGTAGTCGGGGTCGAACTGGGCGCTCGCCTGCACGAACGTGGGCGGGGCGATCATGTGGCCGAGTTCGGTCTCGGCGGCCGCGTCCTCGTTCTCGTAGACGGGATTGGGGTCGCGGATCGAGCGGGCGAACATCATGATGTGGCTCGCTTCGATCGGGAACTTGTCGGCGGACATCGGCCGTACCTCCCTTGGGCTCCGGATCAGGGCTGAGACTACTGTCACACCCCAGCGGGGCTTCCTCCCAAACGAGGCCTCCGGACACAGGGGGAGAGGCTGATGGGACGCCTGGACGGACGCGTCATCGTCGTCACCGGTGCGGGGCGCGGTGTCGGCCGTGAGCACGCGCTGCTGATGGCCGCGGAAGGCGCGAGCGTCGTCGTGAACGATCTCGGCGGCGAGCAGGACGGCACCGGCGGCGCCATCGGTCCGGCGCAGGAGGTGGTCGACGAGATCACGGCGACCGGTGGCAAGGCGGTGGCCAACGGTGACTCGGTCGCCGACTGGGAGGGCAGCCAGCGGATCATCAACGCCGCCATCGAGACCTTCGGTGACCTGCACGGCGTCGTGAACAACGCCGGCATCCTGCGCGACCGCATGCTCGTGTCGATGACCGAGGCCGAGTTCGACTCGGTGGTCAACGTGCACCTCAAGGGCACTTGGCTGATGATGAAGCACGCGTCGGCGTACTGGCGTGAGCAGGTGAAGGCCGGCAACGACGTGTCGGGAGCGATCGTCAACACGTCGTCGACGTCGGGCCTGCACTCGAACGTCGGCCAGGGCAACTACGGGCCGGCCAAGTCGGCCATTGCGACGCTGTCGATCATCGGTGCGAAGGAGCTCGGCCGGTACGGGGTTCGGGTGAACGCGATCGCACCATCGGCGCGGACACGCATGACGCTCGCGACGCCCGGCCTCGGCGAACGCATCAAGGAGCCCGAGGACGGCGGCTTCGACCGTTGGGACCCGGCCCACATCTCGCCGCTCGTCGCGTGGCTGTGTGCCGCCGACTGCCCGGCGACCGGGCAGGTCTACTGGGTCGGCGGTCGTGAGATCGGGCGGTACCTCGAGTGGTCCCGAGCCGACGTCGGTCGTGCCGACGACGTGTGGACCTTCGACCAGCTCGACGACATCGTCGGCGGTTGGGAGACCGACGTGGTCGACACCCGCAACGTGTTGGTCACCGAGACCGAGCAACACCAGCGCGGCGCCGAGGGCTGAGTCGACGCATGGCGGTCACCGAAGCCGACGTCCGGGGCGAGGTCCTCGAGTGGTTCCACGGCGCGTGGGACCCGACGCTCAGCCTGATCGAGTGGCGCACCGCGCTGCTCGAGTCGGGTTGGGCAGTGCCGTCGTGGTCGACCGACTGGTTCGGTCGGGGACTGCCCGCATGGACCGATCGGGTCGCGCACTCGACCATTCGGCGAGCGGGTGGTGTGGCGATTCCGTTGGGCGCTGCGTTCTCGTTGGCTGCGCCGACGATCTACGAGCACGGCTCCGATGACTTGAGGTCGCGTGTGCTGCGGCCGGCCATCACCGGCGAACACACGTGGTGCCAGCTGTTCTCCGAACCCGGCGCCGGTTCCGACCTGGCCGGCATGAAGGCGACGGCCGTGCGCGACGGCGACAGCTGGATCGTCAACGGCCAGAAGGTCTGGAACACCAGTGCCGATCACGCCGACATGGCGATCCTCGTGGCTCGCACCGACTGGGACGCGGTGAAGCACCAGGGCATCACCTACTTCGTGATCGACATGCACCAGCCCGGCGTCGAGGTGCGGCCGATCGAGCAGATGAACTACCGCAACTCGTTCATGGAGGTCTTCTTGACCGACGCGGTGGTGCCGCACACCGACGTCGTCGGTGAGGTGGGTGGAGGCTGGCGAGTCGCTCGGGCGACGCTGGCACACGAGCGCCGCTTCGCCGGCGATCGCAACGTGCACTTCGCCAAGCAGGCGACCGGTCGCGTCATCGACGAAGCCAAGGCCGAGGCCGCCGAGTACAACGCGACCTACGAGTGGTACCCGCAACGCATGGGTCGTCCCGATCTCGTGGCGCCGCAGGCCGAACGGCACGGTCGTCTCGGTGACGCGGTCGTACGCGACGAGATG
>JAHDHM010000129.1:1220-5785 GCA_020631315.1 Acidimicrobiales bacterium | reverse complement strand
TCGGGCACTCGGACGCCCGCCCGGCTCGGAAGGATCGATCGGCAAGATCGCCACGTCCGAGGTCGCCCGCCGCTGCAACTCGCTCCACTCGACCATCGCCGGGGCCTACGGGATGCTGCGCGAGACCGACGAGCCGGCCCACTCGATCGTGGCCGAGGTGCTCGTCTCGACCCCGGCCCAGTCGATCGCCGGCGGCACCGACGAGATCCAGCACAACATCCTCGGGGAGAACATGCTCGGGCTTCCGAAGGAACCGGCTGCCGATCGGGGCGTCCCCTACAAGCAGGTCGGCCGCAGCTGAGCGACGATGGTCCGGTGACCGACCCGTCGCCGAGGCTCTTCCACTTCAGCCACGACCCGGACATCACCGAGTTCGTTCCGCACGTCCCGGCGACGAACCCGGAACAGCCCCCGTCGGTCTGGGCGATCGACGAACTGCACCAGTCGGCCTACTGGTTCCCGCGCGACTGTCCCAGGGCGACGGTCTGGCCCCGCGACGAGGTCCAGCGCCCCGGGTTCGAGACCGCGTTCGAGACCACGGCGCCACGCGTGCACTTGGTGGAGACGGCATGGGCCGACCGGATGAACGACCTGCCGCTGTACCGCTACGAGTTCCCTCCTGAGATGTTCGAACCGTGGCCCGACGCAGTCGGTCAGTGGACCTCCGGTCGGGTGGTCCGTCCGGTTGCGGTCGAACGCGTGGGTGACCTGTTCGAGCTCCACCGACGTGCCGGTGTCGACCTCCGCGTGGTCGACGATCTCTGGCCATGGGTCGACCGGATCGTCGAGGGTCCGTGGGAGTTCAGCTGCATCCGCCTCAGGTACGCGCGTCCTCGGTCTGACACGCCGTAGACGGCATCTACCCTGAAGCGGCGTGGGGGAGCTGCGCAAGACCATCGAGTACTTCGCAGCGCTCGAGACCCGGTCCGATCTCGCGCTGAACGTCCTCGACCGCAGGTCCGACGGCGCTTGGCTCGGGCCGTTGCGATCGTTCGACGACCTGCCGACACGACGCAGCCGGGACGCCGCTGTCCGGGGGCTGCTGCGACTCGATCGTCTGCATGCCGACGAACGCTTGCTGCGCGTGGGCTACCACATCGCCGTCGGCCGCCAGGACGGCAAGCGGGTGCTGTTCCCGCTGTTCTCAGCCCCTGTGCAGTTGGGTCTCGGGCGCATGCAGCTCGCCGGCGACCTCGTGGAGACCGCGTCGCCGTGGTCCGCCTCCGATGAAGCGGCGGTGCTGCAGGTCACCCCCGAGACGGTCCTCGATGCGGCTCGGCGGGCGGGCATCGACGCCGACTCGTACATCCCGGCATCCAGCGGCGTCGATCCGCTGACCGACCCACCGAGCGATCGTGTGGTCGTGGTCGAAGGCGCCCTGCTCTACGCCCACCGCGACCAGCTGCGGTTGACCGACGCCAAGGTGCTGCGTGAGATCTCTCGACGCGGTGACCTTCACGAGTCAGCGCTCGCCGCCGTGTATGGCGACGGTGCGGCCGACGCACAACGACTCGTCGCCGAGTACGCAACGGTCGGACTCTCGGCGGTCGAGCAGTGGATGACCGACGAGCAGCAGGCGGTGCTCGATGCCGGTCTCCGCCAGCGGCTGACGGTTGTGGCGGGCGCGCCCGGAACGGGAAAGACGCGCACCATCGCAACCCTCGCTCGCCGCAACGCCGCGGCAGGGCGACCGACGCTGCTCGTCACTTCGTCGCTCCATGCCGCTGACGTCGTCGCCGACTTCCTCGAAGCCACCCCTGGCATCCGGCCGATCCGCTTCGGTGACCCGTCGCGTCGACGTCAGATCGTGCAGCAGTTCGCGAGCGGTACGTCGCTGTCACGTGATGGCGACGAGATCGAAGCGCAGTTCCGGTCCCGGGTCGAAGTACGTGACGACCTCCAACGTCGTTGCGAACAGCAGCTGGTCGCACTGGAAGCGCTCGGCGATGCGGTGACCGTGAGCGAGCGACTTCGGGCGCGTCCCGCGTTCGCGGCCGTGCCGACCGGCGACGCGGAGCGGGCCGAGATCCGCGAGCTGGCGGTTGCGACGCTCGCAGAGCGCGGCGGCTGGTTCACCCGGTGGCGGCGGCGTCGACGACTCGCCGCGCTCGCCGGACCCGTCGAGGACGACTTGTCCGGGCTCATGGAACTGCTGGCGGCTGAGCAGACCATCGCGGATCTGCCCTCGTTCCACACCGACGAGATGATCGCGTCCTGGTCCGAGTGGGTTGCATCGACCGGGGAGGTCGAACGAGCCGGCCGCGAGTACTCCCAGTGGCTCGATCACCAGGCTGCATCCCGTCGGCAGGCCGACGTGCGCACGCTCGCCGGTGCGCTGTCTTCGCAACAGCGGATGCGTCAGCGGCTCCTCGAGGACACCGACGCGGAGAGTCTGCTCACCGCCTTTCCGCTGTGGGTCGGCACCCTGTCGGAGTGTGAGCAGGTCCTGCCCAGACGGGGCGGGTTGTTCGATCTGGTGATCGTCGACGAGGCCTCGCAGGTCGTGCAGTCCGACGCAGTCGGCGCGCTGTCCCGAGGCAACCGGGCCGTCATCTGCGGCGACCCTCGGCAGCTGCGCCACGTCTCGTTCCACGGCGACGACGCGATGAGCATCGCCGCGTCCGAGGCCGGGCTTCCGTGGTCGGCACATCTCGACCTTCGTCGTTTCAGCGCCTTCGACGCCGCAGCCTTCTCGTCGCCACCGATCGCGCTCACACATCACTTCCGCTGCGCTCCACACCTCATCGGTTTCAACGCCCGGCGCTTCTACGACGACCGGCTGCACGTCATGACGGTGAGCCCCGCGAACGCAGGCGCCGATCGGATCCACCTCGAGCACGTGGTGTCGGAGTCCGAGGATCGGGTGGACCCGGTGGAGATCGAGGCGGCGCTCGACATCGTCGACCTCGCTGCCAGAGAGGGCGCGACATCGATCGGTCTCGTCTCGCCGTTCCGAGCCGTCGCCGACGCGCTCGAGGCCGCAGTGCTCGAGCGGTGGTCCGCTGCCGAGTCGGACCGGTTGAACCTGCGGCTCGGCACCGTGCACGGCTTCCAAGGCAGCGAGAGCGACGTGATCGTCGCGGTGCTCGGGTTGCCGGCTCGTCCGAAGGCCAACGAGCTGCGCTGGGTCGAACAGGAGGACCTGTTCAACGTCATGACGTCGAGGGCCCGCGAGGAGCTGGTGCTCGTCACCCGCGCCGTCATCGACGAGCTTCCCCGCGGTGTGCTGTCGGACTACGTCGCCTGGGCATCGTCGACCGACGACGTCACCGTGCTCCGATCGCATGGCCGCTGGACATCCGCAGTTGCCGACGACCTCGAGAGCCTCGGCGTCGAGGTCCAGGCGGGTTATGGCGTCGGGCCGTGGACGGTCGACATCGCGATCGTCGGCACCGGCTCGCCCATCGGTCTCGAAACCGAGATGGTGCACGACGACCCGGTCGAGACCGTCAGCCGCCGCCAGGTGTTGACCGCAGCAGGCTGGACGATCTGGCCGACCTACGAGGTGTCGTGGGCCGCGTCGTCCACAGAGGCCGCGTTGCACGTCGCCGAACTCCTCGGCCGCTTCAAAGCCGGCAGCTGAGCCAGCTCTGCGCAGTCCGCCAACCTGCTTTCGAGGGTCTTCCAGGTGTGAGAAGCTGGTAGGCGGAGAGGTGCCAGAGTGGACGAATGGGGCGCCCTGCTAAGGCGTTGTGGTCTTGACGATCACCGTGGGTTCGAATCCCATCCTCTCCGCCACTGATCAGAACCCCGTCGACCCGCCAGGGCGGCGGGGTTCTTGTGTTCGGGCGATCATTGAGAGATGAGGCCTGTCGCGCTGCAGTGGCGTCTGCACACGTTCGCACTCGAGGACCGGAACGATCAGCTCAAGAGCGAGTTGCTCCAGAGTCTGAACGACTGCGTGCTGCCGGACTCGACGGTCGAGTCAGCGGAGCTCATTGTGAACCGCGCTGGCGCCCGCCCGATCAGTTCGTCGGGCAACCCGACGAAGGTTCGCCGCCGGCTGGCAAGTCTCATCTCGTCTCCCGAGCTCGTGTCGACGCTTCACGTTTCAACCGTGCCCCTCCTTGCGGGGCTGTCGCACCGCATCGACGAGACCGGCGAGGGTTATGGCGAACAGCTGGTCCGGTTTGTGAGTCACGACCGGTCGGCCGAGGCCACCGCGAAGTCATTCGATGCGCTCTGTGAGATCGCCACGCTCGCGAGCGCCTTCGAAGCTGCTGGGTTCGTCGAGCCACCCCACAACGAATGGTGGCCGGTGGTGTTTGAGCGTTCTTGGCCTCCGCAACGTGGTGTTCCGGTGATTCCGTACTACGGATGGTGCCTACTTCTGCCGGCGCCGCTCGGCGAGATCGCCCTCTCCGCAGGTATCGAGCAGAAGATCGATCCGTTCGAGATCCGCGAGGTCGTTCCACGTGACGGCGGAGCTGCCGGCATCGCAGTTCGCGTGCCCGAGACGGTTGATGACTTCTCGGTCGAGGAGCGCTACGTATGGCGGGACTTCCTGGTGGACACGTTCGGCCTGAAACAGGTGTTCAAGCCAACCGAGCTCTAGTGGCGCGGGG
>JAHDHM010000129.1:0-1210 GCA_020631315.1 Acidimicrobiales bacterium | reverse complement strand
CATGGTGGTCGGCGGTTCGATTCGCCCTTCGCTTCGACCTGTCAACCCGTTGAGCTACAGGCGTCAACGGCGAGCGCAAGCTCGATGAGTTCGAGCGGAGCATCGCCTGCCGCTGTCTGCTCGTCGTCGACCGTCAGCACGTGAATGAGACCCACCCGCAATCGATCACGATCGATCTGGTCTCGTAGGCATGCCTCTGTCGCAGGCGAGTCGTCGGAGAGGTCACTCGGGACGAGAAAGACCAGCTCGTAGGGATCGATGCACTCGGCCGCTGCGAGCCACATCGACGCGTAGATGGCGTCGAGCTCGGGGCCATCGGGGACTCCAGAACCCTGTATGAGGTCCAGTGTGCGGTCCGGTCCGATGGCGACAGCGGTTCCTCGGACCAGACAGGTGTGTTCGTGTGGGTCGAGGTCCTCCCCGAAACCGCGCGCAACGATCGCTTGGGCGACGAGGCGCTCGTCTTCTCCCCTCGTCCCACCACTGAGGTTGCCGAACAGCTCGTCCACGATCTGCTGCGTGCACTCGTAGCTGCGTCCAACGACGACGGTCGTCGACTCTGCCGCAGTCCCGTCGAGCAGCGCGTCGATGACTTGCTCGACCTGCTGCAGCTGTTCGAGCCGATCAACGATGCAATCGGCAGTCTGAGGGTGAGTGACGCCGATGAGCGTGCGGAATCGGCCTCGATTCTCGTCGCATCGGCCACTGACCGAACTCACTCTCGAGCGCTCATCGTCGTTCAGTTCGCCGCCGTCGAAGCTCTGATCGAGGATGAGCTCGGCGATGCGCTGGCCGGGCATCTCGGCGAGCAGACCTTCGGTGAAGCAGAGATGGGCTTCATCTGCATCCGCCGACGAGATCAGAGTGCTGAGCCCAGGGTCGTCCTGCTGGGCTTCGAGAAGCGCCCGGACCAGTGGATCTCCTTCGATCACGGAAGGCAGCGCGACGGTGGTGGTCGTCGGCATCGTGGTTGCGGTCGACTCGGTCGTCTGGCCCGTGGTGGTGGCGACCGCGGTGGAGGTGGGCGCCATCTGGGTCTCTTCGTCGCTCGCCGAGGCGCACGCTGTCGCACAGAGCGCGGCGATACAGACTCCGGCTGAGGCCCACCACTTGATCATCGCCGTCAGGTTAGGAGAGGCGGGCCCGCCGTTGAGCTGCCCTCGACTGAAACCACCCTCAGTGTTGAACTGACTTCTCCTTGCGGTTTCTC
>JAHDHM010000128.1 GCA_020631315.1 Acidimicrobiales bacterium | reverse complement strand
GACCCGCGGTCTCGCTCGTCATCCTGGGCCATGACATCGGTGCCACCCTCGACTGTCTCGACGCGGCGCTCACGGCGCTCGGTGACACCCACGTCCAGGTGATGGTCGTCGACGTCACCGGCGGCGATGCCGAGTTCCACGCCACGATGAGCGATCTGTCGGGCATCTTGTCGACGCTCGAACCTCCGCATGGTTCCGACGAGCTCCAGGCGGCCACCCACGCCGTTCGCTGGTGTGCCGCGCCGGTGTCGGTGGTGGTGTCGGATCGCGTCCTGCTCTCCCCGACCAGCCTCCTGGAGGGTCTCGACGAGGTCGAGATCTCCACGCAGCCGGTGATCCTCGACGCCGCCGGCAGTGATCCCCGCTCCGTGTGTTTCGCCACCCGGACCTCCGAGCTCGACGGCTGGCTGGAGCTCCTGCGGGTCGCCGGCCGCGTCGTCGACGTGCCGATGCGCTGAGGGTCACACCGTCGCGCCGAACAACGCGGTACTCCTGTAGTCACCTCGTGGTGGTGCCACCCAGCCAGGCGAATCCGCCTCGAGGTCACGCAGTTGGGAGGAATGATGCGGGTAGTGGTCTGCGGTCGCGGCGCGGCCGATCATCGGAGCGCGCTGTGGACTCATGTGATGGGTTCGCTGCGTCACATCGGACATGAGGTCGTCGGGTTCGATCCGACCTCGCCCGGACGCGGTGGTACCGCTCGCGGCAACACGGTGGACGCGCTCCGGACGGTGCTCGCTCGTTTCGAGCCCGAGCTGTTCGTCCACGTTCCGACGCCGGGTGATCTCGCTGCCAGCGATGTCCGCCGTCTCACGGCCGAGTCGCAGAGCGTCTCCGTCGCACTGCACATGTCGACGGTGCTCGGCGATGCCGTGACCCGCGTCGGTGACGTCGAGGAGCATCTGCTCGACTACGACCTCGTCGCGGTGCCTGATCCGTCGCTCGCCGAGACCCTCGCCGAGGTCGGCGGCTACCGCTTGGCCTGCCTCGAGGGCGCGGTGCACACCCCGGCGCTCGACGACGCGGTCGAGTCCGACCGCCACGGCGTGGTCATCGTCGGTGAGCCCGATGACCGTGGTGCCGACATCGTCCGAGCCCTCGTCGCCACCGGCCGCGAGGTCGCGCTCTACGGTTCCGGCTGGAGTCTGCTCCCCGACCTCGAGCCGATGTCGTTCCCGCGGCTCGGTCACCCCGAGCTGGCCACCGCGCTCGCCGGCGCCGAGCTGGTCGTCGAGCTCCCCCCGACCTCTGCGAGCCTCTCCCACGCTCGTTGCTCTGCCTGGGAGGTCCCGGTCGGCCAGGTCGTGCTCGAGGCCGCTGCGGTGGCGACACCCGCCATCACGCTCGAACGACCGGCAGTCGCGTCGTCGATGCAGCCCGGCATCGACATCGCCACGTACGCCGCTGACGAGGACGTGCCGACGCTCGTCTCGATGCTGCTCTCGGACCCCGAGGGACTGCGTGAGATGGGCGAGGCAGCGGCCGACACCGTGCGCCGCCGCCACCTGTGGGTGCAGCGGTGGAACACGCTGCTGTCGCCGTTCGAGTGCCCCGACGACGACGGCGAGGCCGTGGTTCGTCAGGCCGCCGCGACGCCGGCGCGAGAGGCTGCCCCGGTCACCATCTGACCGTCACGACTGACGACTCGTTCAGGTTCGAAGAGAAGCTCTTCTGAGTCTCTCAAGTGCTCTCGTCATCGGCCGATGGTGCTGATGAAGGAGCGAGTCATGACGGTTGTCCACGAGCTTGATCGTGTTCTCAGCGCGAAGGCGGTACCGACGCCGCCGGTCGTGATGGTGCGCGTGATGGAGGTCAAGCGAAACCCCGACGCGGGGTTGGCCGACCTCGTCGAGGCCGTCTCGGTCGACGGCGCGCTCACCGCGCGCCTGATCGCCATGGCCAACAGCCCGACCTACCGGCGCGATCGTGAAGCGACGACGGTCGACCGTGCGGTCGCCCAGATCGGTGCTCGCAGCGTCACCACGCTCGCGCTCGCCCACTCGCTCGCGAAGTCGATGCCCAAGACCGGTCGGCTCGGCGGCATGGAGCTGGCCGACTTCTGGCGTCGTTCGCTGGTCGCCGGAACGGCCGCCCGCTCGATCGCCGGCTTCCTGTGTCCCGACCTGCGCGAAGAGGCGTTCTTCGTCGGTCTCATGGGTGGCGTCGGTCGTCTCGCCCTCGCCGATTCGATGGCCGAACGCTACGAGGCGGTGGCCGCGGCCGCCGACGGTTGGCCGACGACCGAGGCCGAAGCTGCGAGCTTCGGTCTGTCGTCGCTGAAGGTGACCGCAGAGATCCTCCGTCGCTGGGCCCTCCCTGACCTGTTCAGCAACGCGATCGACGGCATCGAGTCGATCGACGTGTCCGACGAGGACGCCACGAAGCTCGCATCCGTCGCCCGGATCGCCGCCGACGTGTCCGACTTCTTCGCGAGCGGCCGCGACGGGTTCAGCTATCGGTCGCTCGTGTCGTCACTGGCCGCCGCCGGCATCGACGGCAGCGACATCGACCCGATGCTCGACAGCATCGGTGCCGAGGTCGGCGATCTCGCCTCGCAGCTCGATCTGTCCGTCACCGGCCTCGACGCCGACGACGTGCTCGAACGAGCCCGCGGCGAGCTGATCGAGCTGACCCTCGCCGCCGACATCGAACTCCGCAACGAGCGCGAGCGTCGTGAGCAACTCGAACAGCAGGCTGCCGAGCTCGAGCGACGGGCCACGCACGACCCGTTGACCGACCTGCCGAACCGTCGTGCCTTCGACGATCAGTTCGAGAAGCAGCTGCGTCTGCGCATGCGTGCTCCGGAGACGTTCGGCAAGCCGATGGGCGTGATCATGATCGATCTCGACCACTTCAAGTCGGTGAACGACACCCACGGCCACCAGATCGGTGACGACGTGCTCGTCGCGGTGGCGAAGGTCCTCGCCATGGCCAGCCGTACCGAGGAGACCATCGCCCGCTTCGGTGGTGAAGAGTTCGTGATGCTTGCTCCGATGGCGACCATCGAGGAGCTCACCCGAGCCGCCGAGCGTCTGCGCAAGTCGATCGAACTGGTCGAGGTGCCGTTGCCGAACGGCGAGTTCCTCGAGGTGACCGCCTCGCTCGGCGTCGCCGCGATGCAGCATCCGAAGGCAGCCGAAGCCGGCCAGCGCCTCCTGGTCGCGGCCGACGAAGCCCTCTACGCCGCCAAGCACGCAGGCCGCAACTGCGTGAAGGTCGTTCCCGAGCTCGTCATCTGAGATCGGCGGCGTGGGATTGTCCCGCGTGCCCTCACATCCGACCTGCCGGACGCCGATGGTGACGGGAACGCGTGGCAACCGTCACGCCCCCACACGACGGGAGTCCTGGCATGGCGACGGAGATGCGCGACGCGACGTCCGCGCTGCTCGAGCTGGCCGCGTTGCCGTTGGACGAGCGCCCTGACGGTCTCGGCGCGGCTCGGTTCGTGGGTGCCGATCTCAGTGGTGCCGTGCTGATCGGTGCAGACCTGCGCGGTCTCGACCTCACCGATGCTGACCTGTCCGGGGCGCGACTGAACAACGCCGACCTTCGCGGCACGATCCTGCACGGCGCACGTCTCGAGCGGGCATCTCTGCTCGGCGCGGATCTCCGCGAGGCCGATCTGTCCGGCGTGTCGGCCGCATCCGCCACGTTCGGCGCGGCGAACGCTGAGCACGCCGACCTCTCCCAGGCCGACCTGACGTCCGCCTCGTGGACGGGCGCGAACCTCGACCACGCAGATCTGCGCGGAGCGACACTGCGAGACGCCCGTCTGCGAGGCGCCAGCCTGGTCGAGGCGACGTTCCTGCGGGCCGATCTGCGGGGTGCCGACCTGTCGGATGCCGACGTACGTCATGCCTCGTTCCGCGAGGCGGATCTGTCCGCGGCGCACTTGAAGCTGATGCATCACTCGGCATCGGCGGACTGGATCGGCGTCACCCTGATCGACGTCGACTTCACCGGCGCCTACCTCACCCGCCGGGTGATGATGGACCAGAACTACCTGTACGAGTTCAGGGCTCAGGGGCGCCGTCACGAGCTGATCTACCAGCTGTGGTGGTTCACCTCGGACTGCGGCCGTTCGTTCGGCCGTTGGGCCACGTTGACGCTCGTCATCGTGCTGTTGTTCTCCGGTGTCTACCGCTTCGTCGAGGTCGACTACGGCGACTACGAGACCGCGCTGTCGCCGCTGTACTACTCGCTCGTCACCATGACGACGCTCGGCTACGGCGACGTGTTGCCCGCGTCGGCATCGGCGCAGGTGGTCGCCTCGACACAGGTGGTGATCGGGTACTTCCTGGTCGGCGGTCTGCTCGGCATCTTCGCCAACAAGATGAGTCGGAGGGCTGACTGATGGGCCTGCTGCGTCGCCGTAAGGAAGCGGCCGCGTCGTTCGACGAGGTCTTCGACGGGCTCGAACTGCCGTCCTTTCCTCATGTGCCGTCGAGCGCGCTGGAGCGTCTGAGCGATCCCGACGTCGATCTGCGTGAGGTCGCCGAGATCATCGTCGCCGACCCCGGCGTGTCCGCATCGATCCTGCGCCGTGTGAACAGCGCAGCGTTCGGCAGCCGCCGTTCGGTCGACAGCGTGCACCAGGCCGTCGGTCTCCTCAGCGTGTCGGAGATCGAGGGGATGCTCATCTCAGCCGGCGTCCGCAGTGTGCTTCCCGCGAGCACCGGCAACGGACACGACCCCCGACAGTTCTGGACCGCCGCCGCTCGTCGAGCGGCCATCGCCGGCGTGATGGCCGCCAAGGTGCTGCCGTCGCAACGGTCCCAGGTGTTCACCGCGGCGCTGCTCCAGGACATGGCGATCCCGTTCCTCGCCGCGGAACGCCAGGACTACGGCCAACTGATCGAGTCCTGGCGTGACGGCAAGGCCGATCTGCCGACGCTCGAGTTCGACAGTTTCGGTTCCGACCACGCAGCGCTCGCCGCACAGATGTGTGCGAAGTGGGAGTTCCCCGCATCGCTGAGCGCCGCGATCGCCGCTCACCACGATTCCCACCGTGAGGTCGAACGTCCGGCGATCGTGCAGCTCGTGGCACTGCTGCGCGACACCGAAGACCGCGAGGATCGCGAAGCGATGATCGTCGCCGCGACCGAGACCCTGCACTTGCCGGCCGATGCCGTCGAGCAGCT
Source organism: Acidimicrobiales bacterium (assembly GCA_020631315.1). The sequence continues at coordinate 3,609 of JAHDHM010000128.1, read as the reverse complement.
CGTCGCCGCCGGCGAGGAGCAGGCTGCGGTTCTGCTGTCGACGTTGATGTAGTCCGCCACCGGTCCGAGCACCGTCGGCGTGGACCGCCTCAGCTCGATGCGAGGTGACGGGCGAGCACCGTCGCGAACGACGATGCAGGTGCGCTATGCCGACGAGGCGCCCCAGTGGACCGCACGTGGGCCTGCGTCGCCGTGGCAGCGGCGGCGTAGTGCGACGCAGCTCGTGACCGCCCGGCGGTGTGTCCGGCCTCGTGACGGGTCTCGTCACCGACTGCCGGTGCATGCGCCAGCGTCAGCGCGAGAGCAGTGCGGATTCGGACGAACTCGAGCGGATCACCACCGTGGTCGGGATGATGTCGTTTGGCTGCGGCCCGAAAGGCGCGCTGGAGCTGGTGGCGTGTCGCGTCGCGGCGCGTGCCGAGCAGTTCGTGCGCTCGATCGAGTTCGTCCATGAATCGATCCGATGTCGGTGCGCATCATCCGTGATGCACACGTGCCCATCGGCACGTCCCGGTCGATCGATGAGGCTGCTGATCGATGATGCGGTCGATCGATGAGGTCGTCCCGTTCGGATCAGCGACCGGCGCGGCTGCTGAGCCACGCCCCGAACAACACGAGTGCGCAGCCGAGACCGGCCAACCACGAGATCGACTCGTCCCGGACCACGACACCCAACACGACGGCGACCAGTGGGATCAGGTAGGTGACGATCGACGCCCGGGTGCCGCCGACGTGGCCGATCAGTCGTCCGAACGCGACGTAGGCGAAGCCGGTGCCGAGGATCCCGAGCGTCATCACCGCAGCGAGTGCACCCCACGAGAACGACGACTCGTTGACGCCGTAGAGACCCCACGGTGCGACCGCGATCGCCGCGACCATCTGGACCCGCGCCAGCACGGGAAGGCTGCCGTGACGCTGCTGCAGTGGTGCCACCACGTTGATCGACACGCCGTAACAGAGCGTCGCGCCGATCACGAGCAACACACCCAGCCATGCGGTGTCACCGTCACCGATCGTCGGCGCGCTGATGCAGACCACGCCGACGAAGCCCACCAGGATGCCCAGCCGCTGCCTGCTGCCGGGTGGTCGGCGCAGCATGATCGAGGCCACCACAGCGGTGACGGCGGGGGTCGCGGCGTTGAGCATGCCCGCGACCGCCGAGTCGATCCACTGCTGTGCGATGGGGAAGAAGGTCAGCGGCAAAGCCACCCACAGCACGCCGAGGAACAGGATCCTGCGCTGTTCGTCGGGCGCGAAGCGGCGGCGCGCCGCGGGCATCAGGTTGAGGGTGATCGCGCCGAAGCCGACGCGAGCCAACGTCACCGCGCCGGGCTCGAAGTCGTCGAGGCCGATCGCCATCAGCAGGAACGACGCGCCCCAGGTGGCGGAGATGAAGGTGACGAGCGCCCAGTCGAGGGTGCTGAAGGACTCGTCCGTCTCGCCTTCGGAGGTCGAGAGCAGTCGGTTCGTGGAACGCTCCGTGGAGGTCATGGTGCGAGCAGCCGGATCACGCCGCGCACGGTACGGCAGCGCCTTCGCGCCAGTCGTGCCGATTTCGGACGGGTTCTGGTCGGCGATCTGACCGACGGTGCCGTGTCCGGCGGTCTGCTCAGAGCATGTCGACGAGGGTGGCCCGGGTGGCCGCGACCTCGTCAGGCGAACCGAACTCCGATGCCGCGAAGGTCGTGACACCCGAGTCGGCGAAGGCGGCGATCCGGTCGGTCACCTCGGCGGCCGATCCGATGATCGCAAGGTCAGCTGGTCCGTCGATGCCCTCCCGATCGAGCATGGCCCGGTAGGAGGGGAGCTGGCCGTAGATCGCATAGGTCGTCGCTGCGGTCGCCCGTGCGGCTTCAACGTCGTTGGTCACGCAGACGGGCACGCCGGCGACGATGCGCGGTGCGGGCTTGCCGGCCTCCTCGGCTGCGTCGTTGATGACCGGTGTGGTCAGCTCGCCGAGCGTCTTCGGTCCGACCATCCAGGTGATCGTGCCGTCGGCGAGACGGCCGGTGACCTTCAGCATCTGTGGGCCGAGTGCGGCGACGAGCACCGGGGGAGCGGGCGCGTCGACCTCGATGGCGCCGCGGCTGGTGAACACCTCGCCGGCGAAGCTCGTGGTCTTGTCGTGCAGCAGCGGCATGAGCGCCGTCAGGTACTCACGCATGTGGCGCACCGGCTTGTCGAAAGGCATGCCCCACATGCCCTCGACCACGGGCTGGTGCGACAGTCCGATGCCGAGGGCGATGCTGCCCTTCACGGCCTGCTGTGCGGTCAGCGCCTGCTGGGCCAGCATCATCGGGTGACGTGGGTACGTGGGGATGACCGACGTGCCGATCTCGAGGTCGATGTCGCCCGCGGCGGCTGCGATGGCAGTGAGTGCGTCGAGGCCGAAGATCTGGGGCATCCAGAACGACGAGAACCCCTGGTCGGCGACCGTCTGGAGCTCGTTGCGGAGCTTGTCGATGGTGGGGCTGAAGCCGAAGATGCCGATGTCCATGGGCGCCAACCTAGGGCCTGGACGCGACGACGACCCAGACCGCTGGGGTCTGGGTCGTCGTTCGAGGTGACCGATGCGTCAGCAGCGGCCGACGCGATGGATCGACGTGATCGTCAGATCGCGATGACCGAGGTCATCACTTGCTGAGGTTGTCGCGGATCTCGGTGAGGAGGTCGATCTCCGACGGACCGGACTCTTCCTCGGCCTCTTCTTCCTTCTTGCGCTGGGCCTGGTTGTAGGCCTTCACGAGGAGGAACACGATGAAGGAGATCAGGATGAACGAGATCACCGTGTTGATGAAGCTGCCGTAGAAGATCTGGCCGCCGTCGTAGAGCTGGCGACCGAGGTCGTCGACTGCTGCATCACCGGTGAGCGGATCGCCCCAGTGGATGGCGAGCGCCGAGAAGTCGGGCTGGCCGAAGATCGCGGCGACGATCTGCATGATGACGTCGTTCACCAACGAGTCGACGACGGGCTTGAATGCGAGGGCGAGGATCAGGCCGACGGCAGCGTCGACGACGTTGCCCTTGTCGATGAACTCACGAAATTCCTTGATCACGTGTGCCTCCTTACAGGGTTCAGGCAGCACGTGAAGGTAGTCACGCCGCTCCCGGCCGTCGAGAGATTGCGCGTGAAAATGCGACGGGTCGCGCAGAAAGTGTCAGGCGGCTGCGGGGAGTGGTCGAGCTGCGGCGTGGCAGCTCACCAACAGCGACAGACTGTGACGCTGGGATCGAGCGAGTTCCTCGACGACGGGGGTGAGATCGACCGGCTCGAACTCCTCGCCGCGTTCGGCGCTGAGCGTGGCCATCTTGAACCACTGCCGTCGTACTCGTCGTGCCGCACGCACCATGTGCTGTCGCTCCCGGGTCGGCGCCCAGCGGTCTCTCCGCTGTGGACGTCACGTCAACATCGGCACTGTTCGGCGTCGACCTGAGTTCGAAGTCGGCGCAGTTGCCGGATTCGCGAAGTTGCTTGCGGGGCTTTCGTGAGTCGCTACCCTTGGCGTCTCTCGGGGCTGTAGCTCAGCTGGCTAGAGCACCTGCTTTGCAAGCAGGGGGTCGTGGGTTCGAGTCCCATCAGCTCCACCGAGACAGGCGCCCCTCGGGGCG
>JAHDHM010000127.1:5513-8768 GCA_020631315.1 Acidimicrobiales bacterium | reverse complement strand
AGGTCGAACTGGTCGACGCGGGTGCCGTCGAGCAGACGGTCGGCGACGTGGATGGCGACGACCTCGCCGATCACCAGGTGATTGCCGCCGCCCTCACGGCCGATGTGGACGATGTCGGTGACCGTGCACTCCATCGTCGCTGCGCACTCGGCGACGCGAGGCGCGGAGATGAGCGTTGAATCGAGCTTCGTCAGACCGGCGTGCTCGAACTCGTCCTCGTCGGCGGGGATGGTCGCTGCCGTCGAGTTCATCGCCGCGACCGTCTCCATCGTCACGATGTTCACCGTGAACTCACGGGTCGCCCGGGCGTTGTCGAGCGAGTCCTTGCGGCCCCCGCCGGGGGAGAAGATGACGTGCGGTGGATCGTTCGCCATCACGTTGAAGAACGAGTACGGCGCCAGGTTGGCAATGCCGTCGGCCGACAGCGTGCCGATCCACCCGATCGGACGGGGCACGACCAGCGCGGTCGTGAGCTTGTAGGCGTCGATCGGCTCGATCTCGGCGACGGTGAAACTGGTCTGCGGCTCGGTCACGGGACCCATCTTGCCGGGATGGCCCCTCGGGTCCACACGACGGCGACGAGTAGGGTCCGCGAGGGGTCGATCGAGGGGGACCATTGAGCGAGATCACGATTCACCGGGCGAAGTCCGTCGTCACGATGGAGCCGGCGTTCCCGTCGGCGGAAGCCGTGGCGGTCCGTGACGGCTGGGTGCTCGGCGTCGGCTCGATCGACGAACTGTCGGCCTGGGGTCCGCACACGATCGACGACACCTTCGCCGACTCGGTGATCTTCCCCGGCTTCGTGGAGGCCCACGCCCATCACCTGGAGGGCGGGCTCTGGGAGTTCGAGTACGTCGGCTGGTTCGACCGGGTCGGCCCCGACGGTGTCACCCGCAAGGGCATCCGTTCGGTCGAAGCGCTCATCGAACGGCTCCGCGAACTCGATGCACAGATGGACGACCCGACCGAGCAGCTCGTCGTCTGGGGTCTCGACCCGATCTACATGGACGGCGAGCGGGTCATGGCCCATCACCTCGACGCTGCCAGCGAGACCCGCCCGATCGCCGTGTTCCACGCCAGCTTCCACCTCGTCACGGTCAACACCGCACTGATGCGAGCGGAGGGGTTCGACGAGGGCATCGACATGCCCGGCGTCCCCGCCCACGCCGATGGCCGACCGCTCGGCGAGTTGCAGGAACCGGCGGCCATGTCGCTGGCCCGCACCGCGATGCTGGCGCTCGCCAAGGCGATGAACGGCCCCGAGGCCGCGCAACGGCTCGGCGTGCTCGCCCGCCGGACCGGCACGACCACCCTCACCGAACTCGGTGGCGCCAACCTCGCCAATCCGGCGATCCGTCAGATGTGGGTCGAGGAGACGGGCCGCCCCGGCTACCCGGCCCGGCTCGTCATGTTCCACAACGGCGGGCACGGCCGCTACGACAGCCACGCGGCGCTCGTTGACAACGTCGAGGCGATGCGTGCCGAGTCGACCGACCACGTCCGGTTCGGTCAGGTGAAGATCGTCCTCGACGGTTCGATCCAGGGCTTCACCGCCCGCCTCAACCCACCCGGCTATCTGGGCGACCGCCCGAACGGCCTGTGGCTCTACACGCCGGAGGAGTTCCGATCGCTCGTGCTCGAGTGCCACCGCCGAGGCGTGCTCCTGCACGTGCACTGCAACGGCGACGAGGCCGTCGACCTCTTCCTCGAGGTGATGGAGGAGGGGCAGCGTCTGCACCCGGCGTTCGACCACCGCTCGACCGTCCAGCACTGTCAGCTGACCACGCCGTCGCAGTACCGGCGCATGGCGGCGCTCGGCATGTCGGCGAACATCTTCGCCAACCACATCTTCTACTGGGGCGATCAGCACCGCGACATCACCGTCGGCCCCGAGCGTGCGGCTCGCATGGACGCGTGCCGTACGGCGCAGCGAGAGGGCGTGCGGTTCTCGATCCACTCCGATGCCGCCGTCACGCCGCTCGGCCATCTCCACACCATGTGGTGTGCGGTGAACCGGGTGACGGCCAGCGGCGAGGTGCTCGGCCCCGATGAGCGCATCGACGTCGAGAGCGCGCTGCGTGCCGTGACCATCGACGCCGCCCATCAGCTGAAGCTCGACCACGAGATCGGCTCGCTCCACGCGGGCAAGCGTGCCGACATGGTGGCGCTCGCCGAGGACCCGAGGGCCATCGACCCCATGGGCATCAAGGACATCCAGGTCAACGGCACCGTCGTCGGCGGGACCGTCCACCGGGACTGATGCACCCGTCCTGGGACGACGCACCGCGGGTGCCGGTCACCTTCCTCGCCGGCTATCTCGGCGCCGGGAAGACGACGGTCGTCAACCATCTGCTGGTGACGACGGACCGGCGGCTCGCGTTGTTGGTGAACGATCTCGGGACCGTTGCGGTCGACGCCGAACGCATCGCCCGCCGAACCGACGACGTGGTCGAGTTGAACGACGGCTGCGTCTGCTGCAGCCTCGCCGGTGGGTTCACCGACGCGCTCGAAGAGATCCGTCAGCGGCCACGCCCCGACCACCTCGTCATCGAGCTGAGCGGTGTCGCCGAACCGGCCCGGGTCGTCGGGTGGGCCTCGACCGCCGGTTTCGCTCTCGACGCCGTCGTGACCTTGGCCGACCTCGACCAGCTCCACCTCCGAGCCGCCGACTCGCGGGTCGCCGACACGATCGAACGTCAGCTGACTCCCGCGCACCTCGTTTTGGCGACGAAGGGCGACGTGGCGAGCGACGACGACCGAGTGGCGAGCCTGGAGATCGTCGAGCGGTTCGCGCCCGACGCTCCCGTGGTCGAGATCGTCGACGGTGTGATCGATCCGGTGGTGCTGCTCGGCGGCATCAACGGCGCCGCGCCCGAGCTCGACACGAGCGCCGAGCACGCCAATTCGCACCGGGCCGAGACCATCGAGCTCGCCTGCGCAGATCGTGACGCACTCACCGAGTGGCTCGCCGGCCTCGGCGATGACGTGGTCCGAGCCAAGGGCACTGTCGCCACGGCGGAAGGTCAGACATGGGATGTCGACAGAGTCGGCACCCGCCACAGGATCACCCCGGCGGCCACCGAAGCGACGCCATGCCCGATGGTCGTGATCCGACTGGTCTGAGCGAGATCAGCCGTGTCAGCTGGACGGCGCAAAGGCCCGGGTCCTGTCTAGGCGACCACCTTCGAGCGATCCTCGACACAGGTGCACCGGGCCCCGCTCGGCGAGGCCAGAGGCGACGCCGTTGGAGCAGTG
>JAHDHM010000127.1:0-5413 GCA_020631315.1 Acidimicrobiales bacterium | reverse complement strand
ACAGGTGCACCGGGCCCCGCTCGGCGAGGCCAGAGGCGACGCCGTTGGAGCAGTGGCGGGCAAGGGAAGCGCGGTTCCGCGTATGACCGAACCACACCTGCGACCAACGGAGCTCGTCGCTGCGATCGACGAGACCGCACCGTTCGTCGACCCGGGCCAGACCACCAAGCGCTACACGCTTGCCGCTGTGGTCATCGACCGCCGGACTGCGCTCGCAGGGTTGTCATCGGTGTTCGGACCGGGACGCTCGCGTCCCTGGCACGCTCCGACCGAGGGGCGAGAGGTCATGGAGCGGATGATCACCCTCGTGGCCGAAAGCGCTCGCATCCACTACGCGAGTGAACTCACTCACCGGTCTGCGGAGCTGCAGTCTCGGCAGCGACTGCTGCGGCGCCTGGCGCTGGAGGTCGCCGATGTGTCGGAAGTCGTCATCGAGGCGAGCGACCGGGCCACGGACGAGCGCGATCGTCAGACGATCTTGAGCACCTTCGAAGAGCGCGGTGGCGTGCCCTTCGCGTACCGGTGGGCATCCAAACAGGAGCCGTTGACCTGGTTGGCCGACGCCGCGGCATGGGCGTTTCACCGGTCCACACTCGGAGATCCGCTGCTGCTCGACCGGCTCGAATCTGTCGTCGTCTCGCCGGCCGGAAGTTGAGTGGCCGGCGGATCGGACATGCGAGAGGCCCGGTCCTCTTCCCTAGGCGGTGCCGAAGCACCCTCGGGATGAGCATCCGAGCCTCGCTAAGCCTCCGCCGTAGCAGCGGTGCCTACACCCAGTATCGGCAGCAGAGGCCATCGTTGCAAGCCGTCTGAGGTGAGCCGACGGAGCAGTTATTTACCTTTCCGCCAAAAAGGTAAATAAGCTGTCCCTGTATGTACCCTTCGATCGAGTACGAGGAGCATGAGTGGGAGCCGAGCCCGCTGGCGTCCAAGACGCAGCTGCGAAAGCAGCGTGGTCCGTATCGTTCGGCTATCACACCGCCCATCGCTGACCTCACGATCGAGATCGACAGCGAGCTCGCCGCTGAGGCCGCACGGGCCGAAGGGGAGATCGTTCGGTTCGACCGCGACTACGGGCGAGATCTGGCCGGCTTCGGGCCCCTGTTGCTGCGCAGCGAGGCAGCAGCTTCCTCCCAGATCGAACAGCTCACCAGCTCGGCTCGCAGCGTCCTGCTCGCTGAGGCGGGCGCCGCCAGGAGCCTCACCTCCAACGCGTCGGTCATCGCCGCGAACACCGCCGCGATGAGAGCAGCCATCGACGCTGCGGGCGAGCTCGATGCTGCCGCGATCCTCGAGATCCAGGCGACGTTGCTCGGTGCCACCCGGCCTGAGTTCACAGGGAAGTGGCGAGACACGCAGGTGTGGATCGGCATCGGCCGCTCGCCGCACTCCGCCGACTTCGTTCCACCCCACCACCATCGGGTGCCCGGCGCCATCGAGGACCTGGTTGCCTTCATCGCTCGTACGGACATCCAGCCGCTGGTCCATGCAGCGATCGCCCACGCTCAGTTCGAGACGATCCACCCGTTCCCCGACGGCAACGGCCGGACCGGTCGAGCGATCGTCCACGCCATGCTGGGTGACAGCCTCGCCACCGAGTACGCAGACCCACCGATCTCGGCTGGTCTGCTCGCCCAGACCAGCCGCTACTTCGACGCTCTCACCGCCTTTCGCGAAGGAGAACCGGCGCCGATCATCGAAGCGTTCATCGATGCGGCCGATGCCGCGATCATCAATGCGACGCAGCTGGCGCTCGACATCGCCGACACGGCCTCCGGCTGGAACGACGAGCTCGCCGATCTCCGGTCTCACGCGACCGCACGTGTGCTGCTCGGGCACCTCGTCGGGCGGCCGGTTCTCTCGGCCGCAACCGTGGTGGACCTACTCGGCGTGTCGCACAAGGCGGCGTTGGCCGGACTCGGCCTCCTGGAGCAACGGGGCATCGTCTCCCGCCACGACGTCCAGCGTCGCCGTGATCAGGTCTGGGTGGCCCACGACATCACCCGCCACCTCGACGAGTTCGCCGAGCGAGCTGGGCGCCGAGTGCTCGGCTGACTCAGACGCCGAGGGCGATGCCCTCGTGGACGAGGAGGTGGCGCTTCACGTCGAGGCCGCCGGCGAAGCCGGTCAGCGAGCCCGACGCGCCCATCACTCGGTGGCACGGAACCACGATCGAGATCGGGTTTCGGCCCGTCGCCGCGCCCACGGCACGGCTGGCCGTCGGCTTGCCGAGCTTGATCGCCAGCTCGCCGTAGGTGGCGACGACACCGTGCGGGATCTCCGACAGCAACTCCCACACCTGCTGCTGGAAGTCGGTGCCCGCGGGGTCGAGGGGTAGATCGAACTCGCTACGGGTGCCCGCGAAATACTCGTCGAGCTGGGTGACGGTTCGAGCCAGCAGCTCGGCCCGGCGCTCGTCGGCAGGCTCCGTGTCGGGCAGGTTGACTCGGCCCTCTCGCTCGACCGGCCACAGGATGGCGGCCACACCGTCGTCGCTGACGACGATCGTCAGCTCGCCCACGGGCGAGTGGTGAATGGTGCTGCTGAGCGGGGAGGTGTGCGTGCGCGTCATCGAGATCTCCGAGTCGGGAGCAGTCTGGCAGGTGGTCATGGCGTGAGTGTCCTCGCCGTCGCACCGCGTCGTCGGACACATGCGGACATAGGGTGCTGAGTGTCCGAAAGCGTCCGATCCACGATCGAGCGAGGGGTCAGAGTGCCCTCATGGTGAACGTCACTGCCGTCCGCACGACCGGGATCTACTGCCGCGCCGGCTGCCCGGCCAAGCCCCTCGAACGCAACACCCAGCAGTACGACTCGCAGGTCGCGGCAGAGGTCAACGGCTTCCGACCGTGTCTTCGGTGTCGACCAGACCGAGAGCCCGGGCTCGACCTCGACGCCGACGCACCGCTGCCACTCCGTCGAGCGCTCGCCGCCATCAGCGCCGGCGCACTCGACGACGGCGACGAGGCCCAGCTCGCCGCCGGGATCGGCTACAGCGAGCGCCACCTCCGCCGCCTCTTCGTCGAACAGATCGGTGCGACACCGGCCGAGGTCGCCCGTTCCCGGCGAGCCCACTTCGCGCGTCGACTGCTCGACGACTCCGACCTCACCATCACCGACATCGCGTTCGCTGCGGGCTTCAACTCGGTGCGACAGATGCATCGCGTCATGCGCCAGACCTTCGGCTTCCCACCGTCGGACCTGCGCAAGAAGCGCAAGGGAACGCCCGATGCGGTCGACGGCGGCCTCTCGCTCAGCCTCGCCGCACCAGGTCTCGACTGGACCAGCACCCTGGCGTACCTCGCACCGCGAGCGACTCCCGGCGTGGAGGCCATCAACGGATCTCGCTACGGGCGCACGTTCGAACTGTGTGGCAACGTCGGTGTGCTCGAACTCGGCCAGAGCCAACCCGGCCGACTCGACGTCGTCCTCCACCTGCCCGACTACGGCGGCGTCATCGACCTGGTGCACCGCATCCGACGCCTCGTCGGACTCGACCTCCCCGCAGCGGGCGAGATCGGTGCGATCAGCGACGACCAGCTGCTCGGCCCGATCGCCGCAACCAACATGGCCGCACGCATCCCCGGCGCCTGGGATCCGTTCGAGACGCTGATCCGGGTGATCCTCGGCCAACAGGTGAGCGTCGTCGGCGCGTCGACCACCGCGGGCCGCGTCGTGGCGGCCGCGACCACGCAGATCGCCGGCCTCGACCGTCTCGGCCTCACCCACCGGTTCCCGAACGCGGTCGAGCTGGCGGCCGCTGATCTGTCCGACTGCGGACTGACCACCCGGCGGCACGACACTCTCCTCGGGGTGGCGAACGCAGTGGCTACGGGCGCGGTTGATCTCGATGCTCCGTCCGAAGAACTGAAGCTGAGCCTCTGCGAACTCCCCGGGGTCGGACCGTGGACCGCGGAGCTCTGCGCCATGCGGATCTCGCGTGACCTCGACGCATTCCCCGGCTCGGATCTCGGGCTACGCGACGGCGTCGGCGCACTCACCGGCAGCGGCCGCGCCTCGGCCGACGAGGTCCACGACGCAGCCACTCGATGGGCGCCGTATCGGGCGATGGCCGCAACGTTGCTGTGGTCGACCGGCTCGGTCGCCGAGACGGCACGGGCCGCCCTCGCCGACTGAACGGCTGCGGCACGCGAGGCTTCAGCGCTCGGCGCTGCCCAATCCGTGCCAGAGCACGTCGGTCATCTGGCGGGCGATCTCGCCGGGGGCACGCTCCGGTTCGTTCGCCAACCAGTGACGACACGCAGCCTCGGCCATACCGACGACCGCGTGGGCCAGCCGAGTGGCGTCGCCACGAGCGATGTCGGGGCCGATCATGTCGGCGACCGCGGCCGACATCGACTTCTCGACATCACGGGCTGCGCCCGAGAACTCGTCGATCGTCTGGGCGCCGCTGCCGAACAGCAGGCGGAACTCGGCCCGATGGTCGCGGACGAACTCGAAGTAGGCGGTCATGCCCGCCAACAGCTGATCCCGACCCGGCTCCACGGCTGACGCGGCGGCACGCACCGACACGGCCAGCTCGTCGCTGATCCCGCCGAGCAGCTCCCGGTAGAGGTCACTCTTCGACGGGAAGTGCTGGTACAGCACCGGCTTCGTGACGCCTGCGGCATCGGCGACGTCGGCCATCGTGGCCCCGTGATAGCCCTCGCGTGAGAAGACGCGCATCGCCACGTCCATCAACTGGGTGCGGCGCTGCGCCGCCGGCATCCGAGCAGCAGCCATCAGTGACCGTCCGGAAGGCCGAGGTCGTGGCGCTCGGCAGCCTTCACGGCGTAACCGAACACGATGGCGGGTGCCAGCACCAGGGAACCGACGATCAGGCAGATCGTGATCGCCGTCGTGACCGGCGTGGTGAACCCGGCGATGAATCCGATCACGAACAGCACCATGGCGACCAGGAACAGCCCGTAGCCCGAACGCTGGCCGACGCTCACGAGGCGAGCGATGCGGGCGCGCTTGATCAGGACGGGATCGTCAGTGGTCACGGTCAGAGTCTCGTGGTCCGAGTCACAGATCCCAACTGGCCGAACCCTCATAGGAGGTCGGCAGCTGCTGCGGCGGTGCGGGGGGAGCGGCCGGCGCCTGTCGAGGCGGGCCCTGCACGAACGTCGGAACTTCGTTCTGGCGAAGGTCGACCTGGTCACGAAGGTCGATGATCGGAGCCGTGGCCATGCCGTCCTGATTGCTGGCAACGGCACGGGCACCAACCGGGAGCACTGCTCGGAAGCCGACGTTCAACAGGCCGACCAGCACGATCAGATCGCCGAAGGTCAGCACCTCGTCGAGGATCCCGACGGGGATGATGGCGCCGAGGAAGGGCAGCAGATCAGCCGCTTCTTCGAACCTGCGGCCGGCACCCAGCTCGACGAACTGCACCCGAGGTGGCGATGCC
>JAHDHM010000126.1 GCA_020631315.1 Acidimicrobiales bacterium | reverse complement strand
TCGGCGGCCAGGCCTACATCTCCACGATGGAACCGAAGATCCGCGCCACCCGCGAGATGCTCGACTCCGGCGGCCACGAGCACGTGTCGATCGAGGTCGACGGCGGCATCTCCGCCTCGACCATCGCCGGCGCGAGCGCAGCGGGAGCCGACGTGTTCATCAGCGGCTCGGCACTGTTCAAGTACCCCGAAGGTCTCGCCCACGGGGTCGCCGATCTCCGCAGCCGCGCCGAGGCCGCCCGCACCGCATGACCCGCACACGAGCGTGGAGACGACGCGGCATCGCCGCGGCGCTCGCCGTCGTTCTCGCCGCGTGCAGCAGCGACGACGGCAGGTCGCTCGAGGCGTTCTGTGATCAGCTCGGCGAACTCAACGACTTCGACACGGTCATCGAAACGGTCGATCTCGACGACAGCGACGCCGTGCGCGACAGCCTCGACGAGTTCAAGATCCGCCTGACGTCGCTGGAGCGCGTCGCACCAGACGACATCGCGGGCGAGGTCGCCGAGGTCGTGACCTTCGGCCGGGCCCTCGCCGACGCAGCTCTCGAGGCGAATCCCGACGATCCGTTCGACCGCGCCGCGCTGCTCGCCGAGGCGAGCGCGCAGGTTCCGGACATCACGGCGGCGAACGATGCCGTGTCGAACTACGTGGCGCGCCGGTGCACGGTGGCACCGGGCAGCTGAGCCCGCAGGATCAGATGATCTCGCCGCGCTTGACGATCACCGAGTCGCACAGGCCGTAGTCCTTGGCCTCTTCGGCGGTGAACCAGCGGTCGCGCTCGGAGTCGGCCTGCACCTGCTCGACGCTCTGGCCGGAGTGCTGGGCGATGCGCTCGGCCATGAGCCGCTTCACGTAGGCGAGCTGCTCGGCCTGGATGGCGATGTCAGACGCTTGACCGCGGACGCCGCCGAGGGGCTGGTGCATCATCACGCGGGCGTGCGGCAGGCAGAAACGCTTGCCGGGGGCGCCGGCGGTGAGCAGGAACTGACCCATGGAGGCGGCGAGACCCATGCAGAGGGTGCCGACGTCGCACTTCACGAACTGCATCGTGTCGTAGATGGCCATGCCGGCGGTCACGGAGCCACCGGGCGAGTTGATGTACAGCCAGATGTCGGACTCGTCGTCCTGCGCCTCGAGGAACAGGATCTGTGCGGCGACCTTGTTGGCGATGTCGTCATCGACCTCGGTGCCGAGGAACACGATGCGGTTGTTCAGCAGCTTGCTGTAGATGTCGAACGGCGATGCGACCATCGAACCGTCGAGGGCGGTGATCGGCTGAGTCATCGGGGGCTCTCATCCTCGGTGCGGACACCGGATCGGCAGCGGGTGTTGTGCAGGGTACCCGTCGACCCGCCCCGCCCCACGCCAAGGAGTCGACGGATCGCGCTGTACCCACCGCGCACATTGCGCTGCGCCCGCCGCGCAGATCGCGCCCAATGGGGCACGGTCTGCGAAGCTGCCCGGCAGACCGCGACGACGAGGAGAGCCGGCCGAATGAGCGACCTGTCCGAACGATCGACACCCGTGCTCTGGGCCGACCTCGACGCGCTGGACGCGAACATCTCGACGATGGCGTCGGCATGGCCGGGGACGACGCTGCGCCCTCACGTCAAGGCACACAAGACCACCGAGCTGGCCCGGCGACAGGCAGCGAACGGACACACTGCGTTCACCTGCGCTACCCCACGAGAGATCGTCGGCATGGCGGCTGCGGGCCTCGGCGACGACCTGCTGCTCGCCAACGAGACCGTCGACCCGACACGACTCCGCGCCATGGCCGAGCTCGACACCCCGGTCACGGTGGCGGTCGACAGCGACGCGACCGTCGACGCGGCGGCGGCCGCAGGCATCACCCGAGTTCTGGTCGACATCCGCGTCGGCTTCCGGTGCGGCTGCTCGGTGGAGGATGCGGCCCGTCTGGCCGATCGCGCTCGAGCCGCCGGCATGGAAGTGCGCGGCGTGATGGGCTACGAGGGGCACGCCATGGGTCAGGTCGACTCTGAGCGCCGCAAGCGCCTCGTCGACGGCGCGATGGAACGACTGGCTGCGGCACACGAACTGGTCGGTGGCGACATCGTCAGCGGCGGTGGCACCGGCACGTGGGCCGACAACACGACGGTCACCGAACTCCAGGCCGGCAGCTACGTCCTCATGGACACGGCGTACACCGAGCAGGGGCATCCGTTCCGGCAGGGGCTGTTCGTCGAGTCGACCGTGGTGTCGGTCTGCCCTGACTACGCGGTGCTCGACGCTGGGCTCAAGTCACTCGGCATGGACCACGGCAACCCGAAGGTCCTCGGCGCCGAGGTCATGTACTGCTCCGACGAGCACACCAACGTGATCCCACAGGAACCGCTCGCTGTCGGCGACCGGGTCACGCTCGTTCCCGCCCACATCGATCCGACGATGGCCAAGCACGAGGAGCTGGTCGTCGTACGAGACCGCCAGGTCGTCGACGTGTGGCCGATCGACCTCCGCCACTGGTGACCTCAAAGCCGCCAGGCAGCTAGCCGAGCAGTCGCTGCAAGGCCTGCATCGCCCGGGCGCGATGCGAGATCGCCGACTTCTCGTCGTCGGACATCTCACCGAAGCTGCGGCCGTCACCGTCGGACGGGACGAAGACCGGGTCGTAGCCGAAACCGGACGAGCCTCGACGCTCGGTGAGGATCGTCCCGTCGACGACGCCCCGGGCGACGATCTCCGAGCCGTCCGGGAACCGGAGGAGGGCGATGGTCTGGAAGCTGGCGGTACGCCCCTCGGCAGCGACGCCGTCGAGCTCGGCGAGGAGCTTGTCGACGTTGTCGTCGTAGGTGGCATCAGGTCCCGCGAAGTAGGCCGCCTCGACACCGGGCGCCCCGTCGAGTGCGTCGACGAACAGGCCGGTGTCGTCGGCCAGTGCCGGCAGTCCGGTTGCTTCAGCCAATGCGACGGCCTTCAGACGAGCATTGCCGACGAGGGTGCCGGCGTCCTCGACGACATCCGGGACGTCGCTCGGGCGAGACACGAAGTCGATGTCGGGCAGCAGTGCCGCGATCTCCTCGACCTTGTGTGGGTTGGCAGTCGCCAGCACCACCTGACCGAGGTCGCCGTCAGGTGCGTCAGAACCCATGGCGCCGCTCACCTGGCGATCGCCGCCTTCTGCAGCTCGACGATCTGGGCGATGCCGCCCTCGGCGAGGTCGAGCAGTGCGTCCAGTTCGCCGCGGTCGAACGTCTCGCCCTCGGCGGTGCCCTGCACCTCGACGAACTTGCCGGCGCCGGTCATGACGACGTTCATGTCGGTCTCCGCCGCCGAGTCCTCGACGTAGGGAAGGTCGAGCCGCGGTACGCCGTCGATGATGCCGACGCTGATGGCGGCGCAGTGGTCCGTCAGCGGGTTCGCAGCGATCTGGCCGGAGTCGACGAGCGACGACATGGCGTCGTGGAGCGCGACCCAACCGCCGCAGATCGACGCAGTCCGCGTACCGCCGTCGGCTTGAAGGACGTCGCAGTCGACGGTGACCTCCCACTCCCCCAGCGCGTCGAGGTCGGTGACCGCGCGCAGCGAGCGAGCGATGAGCCGTTCGATCTCGAGGGTGCGGCCCTTCTGCTTGCCCTTCTTGGACTCACGAGACACACGCTCGTTGCCCGAGCCGGGGAGCATGGAGTACTCGGCGGTAACCCAACCGGTGCCGCGGCCCTTCATCCAACGGGGCACGTCGTCGCTGACCGACACCGTGCACAGCACCTTCGTACGCCCGAACGACACGAGGACCGATCCGGCCGTGGCGTCGGTGAAGCCTCGTTCGAAGGTGATCGGCCGCAGTTCGTCATCGGCCCGTCCGTCAGCGCGCAGTTGCTCAGCAGACATCGTCTCGCTCCTCTCGGCCACCACACGGCGACCCGCAGCTGACGATCATCACACGTCGGAGGTGAGCTCCACGACCAAGCCGATGTGGGCGGGCACGACCTCGATGCCGGGCGCCGCAGCGCGGGCCTCGGCCAGGTGGGCGTCGACGTCGCTCCCCGGCGCCGCATGAGTGATGACGAGCGCCTCGACCGCGCAACGAGCCGCGAACCGGCCGGCGTCGGCCGCGCTCAGGTGCGGCACCGTGTCATCCCATTCAGCGGCCAGCACCGTGGCGTCACACACCATCACGTCCGCGCCGTGCGCCAGCGGGGTCGGGTCCCACGCCGGTCCGGTGTCGGCCGTGTAGACGATCGAGTGGCCGTCGTACTCGAATCGCATCGCCATGGTCTCGACCGGATGGTCGGTCACGTCGCAGCGCACCGTGATGTCGCCGATCTCGACGCTGCCGTTCGGGTCGAGCAGATGCCACTCGTAGAGGTCGTCGGTCGGACCGCAGATGACGTCGGTCATCCGGCGCACGTCGGCGGTCGCGTGGACGGGCATCACGTCATGGCCGAGGTACCACTTCAACGCGTTGTACGCGACCGGCAGCTCACCGAAGTGATCGGGATGCACGTGGCTGACCAGGATCGCGTCGACCTCGTTCAGCGCGACGTGTTCCTGCAGGTTGGCGAGGCTCCCCGGGCCGCAGTCGACCCAGAGCGAGGTGGTCGGCGTTCGCACCAGGTAGCCGCTGCACGCGCTGCCCGGCGCGGCGTAGCTGCCGGAGCAGCCGAGGACCGTGAGCGACAGGGACACGACGTCGAGGGTAGTGGTGTCACCACGTGCGCGAAGAGGTGTGCGAACGTGGGACAGATGTCGCGGGTTGTTCGGTTCCTCGCTGCGCTGCCGCTGCCGCCGGTGTTGCGCCGTCCGATCGTCTGGGTCATCCGGCTCGCGACACAGATGATCCGCGAGTACCAGGAGGACTCGCTCGGGGATCAGGCCGCGGCGATGTCGTTCTGGACCGTCCTCTCGATCCCCGCTGCCGCGCTGGCCCTCGTGACCGGCCTCGGCTCACTCGACGGCATCATCGGCGTCGATCTCGCAGCCGACGCCCGGAACGCGATCTCGGACTACGTCGAGTCGACCTTCGGCAGCGATGCCCTGACCTCGACGGTCGACGGACTGTTCGAAGAGAGCAGGTCCGGCCTGCTCACCATCGGTCTCGCTGTCGCCCTGTACTCCCTGGCCCGCGGCTTCGCCGGGACGGTGCGCGGCCTCGATGTCGCCTACGACATCCACACCGACCGGTCGTGGTTCAACGTCCGTTTGACCGGGCTCTCGCTCGCCGTGTCGTCACTCGCCGTCGTCGCACTCGGCATCTGGCTCGTGTACGTCGTGTGGCCGCCATCGGCCGGACCGCTGCTCGACGTCGTCGGTGTGATCGGGCTGCTCGTCGGCGTCGCCGCCTGGGCGACGATGGTGTTCCACGTCGCCCCCGACCACAGGACCCCGTGGCGCTACGACGTCCCGGGAGCGGTGATGGCGACGCTGCTGTGGCTCGCGCTGATCCGCGGCTTCGCCGTGTACGTCCGGCTCGCGGACAACGGCAACGGCGCAGTCGGCATCGCAGGTGCAGCATTGCTGGCGTTCACGCTGATCTACCTGTTGAACGTCGTCCTGCTGCTCGGCGCGGAGCTCAACGCGATCTTGGCCGACCGTGCCGGTGTTGCTCAGCCGCCCCGACGCCTGCACCACATGGTGTCGGCACGCCACTCGGGCCGACGATCCGCCGGCCGCTGACCTTCACTCGCCGCAGCTCGCGCCACCGCTCAGGTAGGTCACGTCGCCGTCGTTCAGCGCCGCGTAGGTCTGCTGGAAGTTCGCGGTCTCGCCGAACACCTCGTCCTCGAAGAACTCGGCGTCCGCAGCTGCGGCGGCGATGTCGTCCTGCGTCGACCCGAGGCCGATGCCGCTCGGCGTCCGCAGGCCGTACACGTCACCCAGCCCGTTGTCGGAGTAGTCCCAGGTGTGGAAGGCCTGCTCGCCGTCGCCGGCGACATCACCGAAGAGCACCGTGAGCGGACCGTAGGTCACACCACGCACCTCCGTTCCGGGACACACACCGAACGGAGAGCTGGACGCCGTCACCCAACCGGAGTCGGTCGTCGGTGGGCCGAAGATGCCGCTCAGGAACTCGAGCGCGATGTCGGCGTCGGTGCCGAACGTCAGGACACCCAGACCGTCGGGCGACAGCGAGAGCCCGGTCGGACCCGGGTCGACCGTGGTGGGCGGCGCCTCCGTGGTCGTCGTGGTCGGTGCTTCAGCGGTGGTCGTGCTCGCTTCAGCGACCGTGGTGGGCGGCGCCTCGGTGGTTGCGGCTGCGACCTCGGTCGTCTCGGCCGACGCTTCGGTGGTGGCGACGACCAGGGTCGTATCGGTCGACGCGGCGTCATCGCCGTCGTCGCCCGACGAGCATGCAGCGAACAACATCGAGCCGGCGGCGACGAGGCACAGGGCGAAACGCATGCTCCCCACGGTACGCAGCACCGACGACGCAACGGCGTCACCTCGGAAACGACCGTCAGTGCCGCACTACGCTCACGCCGCGCTCCGGGGACCGACGCCGTCCACCCGGGTGCGGGGCGAGGACACACGAGGGGGCACGGGTGGCTGACCAGACGGGCGAGGTCGCGGACGCCGAGGAGCGCAAGCTCTGGTTCGACGACCTCGACGAACGCTTCGACACGTTCCAGGCGCTGCGCAAGAGCGACAAGGCAGCGGCCGACGCCGTGCTCGACGACCTCGGCGCGAGCGACGAGCTGGACCGTGAGATCCTGCTCCAGGTCTCGGCCAAACGACCATTGGGCCACCCCGAACGGTTCGAACAGGCCCACGCGCTGGCGATCCGCTCCCTCGAGGTCCTCGACCGCAACGGCACTCGCAAGATCAAGGTTCGGGCGGCCGGCCCTCTCGATCCGATCGCGGCCTATCTCGTCCAGCTGGTGACCGGCTTCATCGTCCGCAGCTACGTGTCGAGCGTGATCGACGAGATGCACAAGCTGTACAGCCGCCGATGGGCAAACGCTCTGCCCGGCGACGAATCCCAGGTGATGCTCGCCCGAGCTCGCTTTCACACCGAGAAGCTCCAGCAGGGGTTCAAGCGGAACCCTCTCGGCGTACCGACCTTCCTGCTCGGTGGTGCCGTCCTGTCGTTCGTCGGCACTGCGTTGCAGAGCGCTGTGTCCGAGGCGTTCAAGTCGACGGCCAGCAAGGTCGTCGCGACGCTCGTGTTGTTCGCCATCTTCGGCGTCATCTCGTGGGTCGTCATCCGTGGTGCGGCCATCGCGCGCCGCCGCATCCGGCTGACGACGCGGGAACCGCTCGAAGCGCTCTGGCAGACCATCGGCCGATGCGGCAACCCGCCGGGCGACCAGTCGAAGACGTTCGCTCTGATCGCCATGATCATCCTCGCCATCGGTTGGCTGTCCGTCCCGATCGGTCTGCTCGTCAGCTTCCTGACGTGATCCGCCGGCCATGAGCGACGCAGAGACTCGGGAGCGAACGTCGGCCTGGTACCTCCGCTTCGCCGTACACGAAGCCGATGTCAGTTCTCCGACCTACGCACGTCTGGCCCGAGCGGTCGCTGAGGACGATCGGCTGCTCGCACTGCTCACCGAGCTGCCGCGGTCGAGGCGTCAGCCGAACCTGTTGTTCGCGGCGATGCGACACACCGGGATCGACGTCGGCTCCATCGACGCGCTCGATGTGACCGTCGAGAAGTGGGGCGCGGTCGCCGAGGTGATGGCGACACATCGAACGCAGACGAACGAGTGCGCCCGCTCCTCCGCGATCCTGCTCGCTGCCACACAGCTGGGCGGCGAGCCGACTCACCTGATCGAACTCGGTGCATCGGCGGGACTGTGTCTGCTGCCTGATCGCTATCGACACGAGTACACCGGAGCCATCGACGCCACGGTGTACGACGGAACCCCCACGGTCACGACTGCGGTCAGCGGCGAAGCGCCGACGCCCGTACCGCTCGAGATCGCCTCTCGTCGTGGCTATGACGTGAACCCGCTGAGCGCCGGCAATCCGGAACACCGCCGTTGGCTGGCGAGCTGCGTCTGGCCGGAACACCACGAGCGACGTCGCCTGCTCGATTCGGCGCTGACGACCGCAGCCGAGGATCCGCCCGAGGTGGTGGCCGCCGATCTGTTGGCCGACATCGACGAGATCCTGGCCGCTGCCCCCGACGATGGGCAGACCGTCGTCCTGACCAGCGCAGTGCTCCCCTACCTCGACGAAGGTGCACGGGGGCAGGTGGTGACTGCGTTGACCGAATGGACGTCGACGCATCGGCATTGGCTCTCGTTCGAGGCACCGGGCCTCGCTCCCGGCACCGACGGCGACCTCGGCCCGGCCCGGTTCGCGGTCGGCCTCGACGGTCATCTCCTCGCCTCGATGCATCACCACGGCGGTCAGGTGCACTGGGCCTGACGTCACCGCCGGGCAACAGGACAAACGAGCGACGAAACGTCGCCGCCGGGCACTACCGTTGACCGACCCCACCCGTCCTACGAGGCACCGATGGCGAAGCAGCCCGACAACGGAGACCGTGTCGTTGCGTCGAACCGTCGCGCCCGTCGGAACTACGAAGTGCTCGACACCTACGAGGCCGGCATCGTCCTCGTGGGCAGCGAGGTGAAGTCGCTGCGTGACGCCAAGGTCCAGATGGGTGACGGTTTCGCCCGCATCGACCGCCGAGGCGAGGTGTGGCTGCACGGCGTCGTGATCTCCCCCTGGAGCCATGCGTCACGTCCGGGCGGACACGTCACGGATCGGCGCCGGAAGCTGCTGCTGAACCGCAAGGAGATCCATCGCATCGGCATCCGGGTCGACCAGGAGAACCTGTCGCTCATCCCGATGTCGATCTAC
>JAHDHM010000125.1 GCA_020631315.1 Acidimicrobiales bacterium | reverse complement strand
GGACCGACTTCTCTCGCTTCCTCCAGGGGTGGAGCCCCGGTCACTGGAAGCTGCATCGCTACACGGCGCGGCTCGAGCGAGAGGTGTTGGCGTCGTTGTGAAGCTCGAACCGACCGACCTGCTCGCCCTCGCCGACGTCGCTGTCGCTGCCGCCGATGAAGCAGGCCGCATGATCGCCTCGACCCGACCCGAGCAGGTCGAGCACAAGGAGGCCGGTGACAGTGCAGCGTCGCAGGTGGTCACCGAGATCGACCGTGCCGCCGAGGAGATCATCGTCGGTCACCTTCGGCCCACGCTGGAGCCGTACGAGCTGGCGCTGCTGACCGAGGAGACCGAGGACGATCGCGCCCGCCTGGAGGCCGACCACTTCTGGTGCGTCGACCCGCTGGACGGCACACTGCCGTTCGTCGAAGGCGTGCCGGGTTCAGCCGTGGCGATCGCGCTCGTGCGCCGTGACGGCACCCCGCTGATCGGCGTGGTGCACGATCCGAGGACAGCGACGACCATCAGAGCCGTCAGCGGCGACGGGGTGTTGCGCAACGGCCGGTCGTGGGCGCCGAACCTCTCGCAAACTGACGGCAGGCTGGCGTTGCTCGCCGATCGCGGCATGCTCGCCCGTCCCGATCACGACGAGCTCGTTGCGTCGGTCGCTGCCGCAGCCACCTCGCTGGGGCTCGCGCTCGAGGTGGTGCCGACACCGGCGGGTGCGGTGATGATCGCGCTCGAGGTGTTGGAACGTGCGCCGGCCTGCTTCTTCAAGCAGCCGAAGAAGTCCGGCGGTGGGAGCCTCTGGGACTTCGCCTCGACGGCGTGCATCTTCGCCGAGGTCGGTGCGGTGGCTACTGACATCCACGGCGACCCGTTGGACCTCAACCGTGCGGACTCGACGTTCATGAACCACCGCGGCGTGCTCTACGCGACCGACGAATCCATCGCCGCCGCCATCCGTTCGCGGTGAGGTCGCGCCGATAACCTGACCGGCCGATGAACTCCGCCGTCACCGTCGACGCCGCGCACGAGCGCCTGCTCGACGCTCTCCAGCGAGTGCCTGATCGTGTCGTCGCCTGCAGCGGCGGCGTCGACAGCATCGTGCTCGCGTCGATCGCGCACGACGCAGATCCACACCGCACCACCATCGGTCACACGGTGACGCCGGCGGTGCCCGCCGAGGCGACCGCACGTGTGATCCGCTATGCCCGCGATCGCGGCTGGAACCTCGAGCTGGTCGAGTCGACCGAGTTCGAGGACGAGAGCTACCTGTCGAACCCGGTCGACCGCTGCTACTTCTGCAAGGACCATCTCTACGACGCCCTCGACGACGTGGTCAGTTCGCTCGCCGGCGGGGCCACGATCCTCAGCGGGGCCAACACCGACGACCTGGGGGAGTACCGGCCCGGTCTCACGGCGGCAGCCGAACACGGCGTGGTCCACCCGTATCTCGAGGCCGAGATCGACAAGGCGACCGTCAGGGCCCTGGCACGCTCGCTCGAACTGGACGTCGCCGAGATCCCGGCAGCGCCCTGCCTCGCCAGCCGCCTCTACACCGGCACCCGCGTTCGCGAAGATCTGCTCCGCGCCGTCGAGATCGGCGAGGCCACGGTCCGCGAACTCACCGGTGTCCAGGTCGTTCGCTGCCGAGTCCGCGGCGACGACGTGCTGATCGAGGTTCCCGAGGCGGACCGTCACAAGATCACCGACGACGTGCTCGCCGATGTCGGCCGGGTCACCGCCGCGGCCTCGCCGAAGCTCAACGCCCCGCAGCTCGACTCCCGCCCGTACCGCCCCGGGCAGGCCTTCACGATCGGTTCCTGATGCACGTCCACGACCACTTGCGGCCCGAACGCATCGGCATCCCCGAAGCCGTGCTGTGTTCTCCGAAGACGACTCGGCATCTCGACCACATCATCCGCGACCTCGCCGAGCGGGGCACACCGAACCTGCTGACACGGCTCACTCCAGAGGCATTCGAGGCGCTCGCCGCGGAGAACCGCGAGCTGCTCACGTACGACCCTGTGTCGGAGACGGCGACGTTGAACGGGAAGGTGGCGTCCGGGCCTGCCGGCCACGTCGCCATCGTCGCCGCGGGCACTTCCGACGAGCAGGTCGCCGCCGAGGCCGCCGCCACACTCGACTTCTGCGCTGTCGACCACGAGCTGATCGTCGACGTCGGGGTCGCCGGACTGTGGCGGCTCGAGCAGCGCCTTCCCGACATCCGCCGTGCTGACGTCGTGATCGCCGTCGCCGGCATGGACGCCGCGATCGTGTCGGTGCTCGGCGGGCTCGTGGCCTCGCCCGTCGTCGCGGTGCCGACGTCGGTGGGTTACGGCGTCGCCGAAGGTGGGCACGGTGCGCTCACCAGCGCCCTGTCGAGCTGCGCCCAGGGCATCCCGGTCATGAACATCGACAACGGCTTCGGTGCGGCCTGCGCCGTCGTGCGCATCCTCAACATGGGCGCCCAGCTCGCGACCGGCAACCGGAACGACTGAGCCATGACGTCGCTGTGGATCGACGCGTCGCACGGTGTCGCCGGTGACATGCTGCTCGGAGCGCTCGTCAGCGCTGGTGTCGAGCTCGAGGTGATCCAGGCGGCGATCGACCCGCTCGACGTCGGCATCACCTTCGAGGCCGAGGAGGTGCACCGGGGCGCGCTCGGTGCGATCAAGGTGCACGTCCACGTCGCCGATCCGCAGACCCTGCGCCACCTGCCCGAGATCCTCGAGCTGCTGTCCGCCCTGCCGGCGCCGTTGGCCGAGCGGGCCGGCGCTGTGTTCACTCGGCTCGCCGTTGCCGAGGCCGCGGTGCACCGTGCGCCGATCGAGTCGGTCCACTTCCACGAGGTCGGCGCGCTCGACTGCATCGCCGACATCGTCGGGGTGCTCGCCGGGCTCGACGTCCTCGGCGCCACGGACGTCACGGCATCGCCGGTGAGCCTCGGCTCGGGCACGGCTTGGACCGAGCACGGACGGATTCCGGTTCCGGTGCCCGCCGTGGTCGAGCTGCTCAAGGGTGTGCCCACCCAGGCCGGTCCGGCGTCGTTCGAGAGCACCACCCCGACAGGCGCTGCGCTGCTCGCTGAGGTCGCCGACGCCTGGGGGCAGATGCCGGCCATGTCGATCGAGCACGTCGGCACTGGCGCTGGCTCGAAGGACGATCCGGCGTTCCCGAACGTGGTGCGGGTCATCGTCGGTACTGCGTCGAGGCAGTCGGCCGGAGGCGACGCAGCCGATGCCGACGACGCCGGGGAGATGCTGCAGGTCGAGACGAACGTCGACGACCTCGACCCTCGTGTCTGGCCGCACGCCATCGACGCAGTACTCGACGCCGGCGCCGTCGACGCGTGGGTCACGCCGATCGTCATGAAGAAGGGCCGCCCTGCATTCACCTTCAGTGCGCTGTGCTCGCCCGCCGACGCACCGGCAGTCCGTGCGGCGATCTTCGAGCAGACGTCCACGATCGGTCTGCGTGAGCGGGCGGTCACCCGCCACGTGCTCGAACGGACCTTCGCCCGGGTGGAGGTCGACGGTCAGTCGATCCGCGTCAAGGTCGCCCACCGTGGCGACGAGATCCTGAACCGCAGTGTCGAGTGGGACGACGTCGTCGCCGCAGCTGACGCACTCGGTCGCTCGTCACACGAGATGCTCGCCGCCGCCACCGAGCTCGCTCAAGGCGTGGCGCTCTAGCGCACCTCAGGTCGGCATGGTTTGGGTCACCAGACCACCGACGAGCTCACGGCTTCGTCGTGTGGACAGTCGCTGCCAGCTCCGGAGCCGATCCCAGGTCTCCCAGCTCGTGTGCAGGTCGAGCAGCTCGATGACCTCGGCACGACGCTCGTCGTCGAGGGCTGCCAGCTCTGGGGCGAACGTGTCGGTGAGCTGCTTGCGGAGGCGACGCCCGATCTGGGCCTGTCCACGCCGGATGCGAGCCGAGTGGTGCATGTTCGCCAATGCCGCCCGTCGAACCGGCGCGATGAGTTCGAACAGCGCAGCTCGGTGTTCGACCAGCTGGTCGATGCGTTCCTCCAGCGAGCCCTCGGTCACCGCTGCCATGTGCGGCGCCATGAGTGGTCGTTGATGGTCTCTCAGCGCCTCGGCGATCGCTTCGTGGTCGGCGAAGTGGTGGTAGATCGTCCGTGAGGTCATCCCGACTCGACCTGCGATGTCGTCGATCGTCGGTGTCAGGTTGTTCTCGGAGTAGAGGTCGAGGAGCGCTTCGATCACCGCCACGCGAGTCCGCTCTTTGCGGGCGGCGCGCCCGTCGACCGACGCGGTGCTCACACCGATGCCAGTTCGTCGGTGAGCAGACCGTGGAGCCGTTCGAGCTCTTCGGTGGCTGCACCGTCGTTGACGAGGTTGTCGGCCTCGTCGGTGTCGGCGACCATGTCGAACAGTTCGACCGCTTCGCCGGTGTCAGCGCTGAAGGTGGCTCGCCACGAACCGTCGGTGACGGCCATCCACGTGGTGAGGTCGGGCCGCATGCGGATCATGCTGACCGCCTGCCGTCGACGGTCCTCGCCGCCGGCCTCACCATCGAGGTGGGGGAGGAGCGACCTCGCCGACGCCTTCTCGAGTGGTGAGGCGCCGCCCACGTCCAACAGTGTCGCAGCGACGTCGAACGCCTGCACCGGATCCGAGACGACGCGGCCCGTGACACCGCCCGGCGGTCGGACGATCAACGGCACTCGCACGGACGATCGGTAGAAGTTCATCTTCGCCATGACCCCGTGATCGCCGAGCATCTCGCCGTGATCGGCGCAGTAGACGATCCAGGTGTTGTCGAGCTGACCGGATCGTTCGAGTTGATCGAGCAGATCGCCGACGCGTTGATCGATCAGCGAGACCATCGCGTAGTACTGCCTCGCCCCGGCGAGCACGAACTCGTCGGTCAGCAGCTCGCTGTGCGAGTGGTGTCGCATGAAGCCGAGGTGCTGCGCCCACGCCGCGTTGTCGGTCGTCGGTTCGGTCCGAGCGGTGCGTTCGATGTGCGCTCCGGCGTAGTGGTCGGCCCAGATCGGATCGCCGATCAGCGGGACGTGCGGTTGCACGAACGAGAGGTGGAGAAACCACGGCGTGGCGACCGTCTGGCGGCCGATCCAGCTCTGCGCCTCGTCGGCGAGGAAGCACGTGAGGTCGAGCTCCTGGGGTAGGGGAGAAGTGGCAGCGTTCCAGTGGCGGTCGCCACCGCGGAAGTTGTCGGCGATCACCTGCCGATAGGTCTCGAGTGCACCGTGCTCGGAGAGGAATCGCATGTAGGGCGTCGGCTGGTCGCCGACATGGACGTACCGGTCGAACTCCTCGACCACGTGGTCGAAGCCGAAGCTGCCGATGAACTCGTCGCTCGGTGGCGGTGAGCCGGGCTGGGCGCCCATCGGCCAGGCATCGAAGTGGGTCTTGCCGATCGTCGCCGTCGTGTAGCCGGCCTGCTGGAGGCGACGGGGAAAGGTGTCCCAGTCCGGTTGGCAGTCGC
Organism: Acidimicrobiales bacterium; assembly: GCA_020631315.1. Next base: position 3,335 of record JAHDHM010000125.1, on the reverse strand, counting down.
CCGCGAAGTTGCCGAGCACCCCGTGGTCGCTCGGATAGCGGCCGCACAACATCGACGCACGAGCCGGCTGGCAGATGGGGCCCTCCGTCCATGCGTGGTCGAACCGCACGCCTTCTGCGGCCAGACGGTCGATGTTCGGCGTCACCACGACCTCGTTGCCGGCGCAGCCGAGCACGTCGGCCCGGTGCTGATCGGCGTAGATGAACAACAGGTTCGGCCGTTCGGTCATCACACGTCGCTTCCGTCGAAGGGTGCCTCCGCCCGTGCGGAAACTCATTTCAGACTCTATGAAATGAGTCTGCTACGTTCAACTTCGCCGACACCAGGGGAGGGGCACGAATGCAGATCGTCTTGACCGGGACGGGTTCGCCACTGCCCAGCGCGACGCGCGCTGGCCCGTCGACGCTCGTGCTCGCGGGCGAGACGCGACTCCTCGTCGACGCCGGCCGCGGCGTGGTGATGCGGATGATGGCCGTCGGCATCCGTCCCGACGACCTCGACGGCGTGCTCATCACCCACATGCACAGCGATCACGTCTGTGCACTGAATGACGTGATCACGACCCACTGGGTGCGAAGTCGCGAGCTGAAGCCCCTGCGCATCTGGGGCCCGATCGGGACGGCCCGCCTGGTCGAGCGGACCCTGTTCATGCTCGAGGACGACATCGGCTACCGGACCGACCATCACGAGCCGCTGGTCGACGGCCCACAGGTCGTGGTGACCGAGCTCGCACCCGGCGACGCGTTCGACATCGGCGGCGTCCACGTGACCACTGCCGCGACAGCGCATGCGCCGGTGCACCCGACGATCGGCTTTCGGTTCGAACACGACGGCTCCGTGGCCGCGTTGGTCGGCGACACGTTGCCGTGCGAGGGAGTCGATCAGCTCGCTGCCGATGCCGACGTGTACGTACAGACGGTGTTGCGACGCGACATCGTCGAGCAACTGCCGGGCGAGATGGCCCAGGACATCCTCGAGTACCACTCCAGCGTCGTTGACGCCGCTCGAACGGCGGCGCGGGTCGGGGCGAGGCGTCTGGCGATGACCCACATGGTCCCGGCACCGGAACCCGAGCAGTATCCCGAGTGGATTTCGCGAGCTGCCGAGCACTTCGACGGTGAGATCGTCATCGGTGACGACCTCACCACCATCGCGGTCTGATGCCCGCGACCCGACATCCGATACGAAGGGGAGATCGATGACACAGATGACAGTGACGAAAGCCGGGCCGAACCTCGGAGCCCGTGTCGAGGGACTCGACCTGCGCAGCATGGAGGCGGCCGAGATCCGGCAGCTGCTCGTACCTCTGCTGCACGAGTTCCACGTCCTCGTGTTGCCCGGCGAGGTCCTGGAGGCACAAGAGCTCGAACAGTTCGCCCAGGCCTGGGGCGAGCTGCTCGAACATCCGGCCACTCGCGTGGAGGAGACGCCGTTCATCCAGATGATCTTCTCCGAGGGCGCCGGCGACGACCGTCTCGGCCAGTGGCACTCCGACATGACCTGGCATGCGACACCGCCGATGATCACGATGCTCCAGGCCCGGGTCCTGCCGTCGGAGGGAGGTGGCACCATCTTCGCCAACCAGCACCTGGCGTTCGACACGCTCCCTGACGCGATGCGAGCGAAGCTCGACGGGGCGACCGCCCGCCACTCCGGGGAGGCCTTCGGCCCCGGCATGCCGGTGTCGTTCCACCCGGTCGTCCGCACCCACGACGAGACCGGCCGCAAGGCGATGTACCTCAACCTGCCGTTCGCCAAGGAGATCGTCGGGATGGAGGAGGCCGAGAGCCGCGAGCTGATCCTGCGAGCCGTGCTGCACGGCACCCGGCCCGAGTTCACCTATCGGCATCAGTGGGAGGTCGGTGACCTCGTGCTGTGGGACAACCGCTCCGTGATGCACAGCCCGATCCGGGACTACGAGGAACGCCGCCTCATGTACCGGGCCGTGGTCGCCGGCGGCGTGCCGGCCTAGCCCTTCGCTCGTCCCTGGCGGGGTCGCCCTCGCCGTCGCTGCTGCGGGACGCCGGCTGCTATCCCTCTGTCGTGCCGGGTCGACCTGACGTTCATGGAGAATCGAGTGTGGGCTCGGTGCCTCGTCACCGTGCTGCTGCTGATGGGCATGCTCGGGGTGGTCGTTCGCGACGCTCCTTCGGTGAGTGCCGAGACGGCCGGGGGAGCAGGCGGGCGGCCCGCTGCGGACATGGGTTCCTTGTCGGGCGGGCGCGACCACTTCTGCGCCGTTCGTGGTGACGGCACCGTCGTGTGCTGGGGTCGCGGAACATCGGGGCAGCTCGGGATCGGCGACACGATCGATGTGGGTGCCGACGAGGTCGAGGTCGAGGCCGTCGAGCTGGGTGGAGCCACCGCCACTGCTGTGGTCACCGGCGCCGAGTTCAGCTGCGCGCTCACCGAGGCTGGTGCCGTCATGTGCTGGGGTGGCAACGCTCGCGGTGAGCTCGGTCTCGGGCACACCGACACCATCGGCGATGACGACGGTGAGGTCATCAACGCCGTCGACCTTCCATCAGGCCGCACAGCGCGCTCGATCGCGGCGGGCGGGACCCACGCCTGCGCCGTGCTCGACGACCACAGCATCGTCTGCTGGGGCGAGAACGCGTCCGGTCAGCTCGGCGTCGGCAGCAGCGCGAACGTCGGCGATGATCCCAGCGAGATGGGCGACGACCTCGTCGTCACGGACATCGGTGGCCCGGCGCGCGCCATCGCAGCAGGCGACGCCCACACCTGTGCGATCCTCCTCGACGGCTCGTTGAAGTGCTGGGGCGGCGGAACATCCGGAGCGACGGGTACCACGGCGACGATCGGTGACGAAGCCGGCGAGATGGGGTCGGCGCTCGTGCCGATCGATCTCGGCACTGATCGAAGTGCCTCTGCTGTGTCCGCTGGTACCGCCGTGACCTGCGTGCTGCTGGACGGTGGCGAGATCAAGTGCTTCGGCGATGCGAGTGCCGGGCTCGGCTACGGCGACACTGCGGCACGCGGTGGCGAGCCCGGCGAACTCGGCGACAACCTTCCGGTCGTGGCCCTCGGAACCGGCCGCACGGCGGTCGGTGTCGAGGTCAGCGGGCGCACGATGTGCGCACTACGTGACGACACCTCTGTGGTGTGCTGGGGCGACGGGGGCTGGGGACAGCTCGGCGACGGACGGGGCGTCGATGGAGCGTCGACCGATCACAACGTCGGCGACGAGCCCGGCGAGATGGGCGACAGCCTGGTCCCGGTTGCACTGCCGGGTGCCGCGCCCGCGCTGGCGGTGGCGACGACCGGCGCGTCGACCTGTGTGTTGTCCGCTGACCGCACCGTGGCGTGTTTCGGTT
>JAHDHM010000124.1 GCA_020631315.1 Acidimicrobiales bacterium | reverse complement strand
CTGCCATCTTCCACGTGATCACCCACGCCTTCTTCAAGGCGCTGCTGTTCCTCGGCTCCGGCTCCGTCATCCACGGCATGCACGACGAGCAGGACATGCGCCGCATGGGTGGCCTGATGAAGGTCATGCCCATCACCGCCGGCACGTTCATCGTCGGATGGCTGGCGATCGCCGGTGTCCCGCCGTTCTCGGGCTTCTGGTCGAAGGACGAGATCCTGCTCGGGGCCTGGGAGGTCGGGGGAGCGCACGGCCCGATCCTCTGGTTCGTCGGTCTCGTGACGGCGCTGCTCACCGCCTACTACATGAGCCGTCAGGTGTTCCTCGTCTTCTTCGGCGAGGCCCGTTGGAACGATCACCTCGAAGAGGGCGACCACGAGATCGAGCCTCACGAGTCGCCCTGGACCATGTGGGTGCCGCTCGCGGTCCTGTCGGTCGCTGCGATCATCGGCGGCGCCATGAACCTGCCGGTGCTCAAGTGGTGGCTCCACCTGGAGCACTTCCTCGAGCCGGTGTTCGAGTACGGCCACCTGCACCACTTCACCTCGTCGACGGGTACGAAGCTGCTGCTCGCAGCCGTCGCCGTCGCCGTGGGCGCCATCGGCATCATGATCGCCGTCGGCGCTTGGCTGCAGAAGCGCATCTCCACCGACAAGCTCGAGCCCGAGTTCCTCGCCAATGCCATGTACCTGGACGCCACCTACGCCAAGGTCGTCGGTGGCCCGGGCCAGATGGCGTTCGACAAGATGGCCGAGGCTGACCAGAAGGTCGTCGACGGCGTCGTCAACGGTGCGGGCCGCCTGGTCCAGCGCATCGGTCTGTTCCTCCAGCCCGGCCAGAGCGGCCAGCTGCGCCAATACGCGATCGGCGTCGCCCTCGGCGGTCTCGCCCTGGTCGTCTGGTTGCTGACGGGAGCCCTGTGATGTTGCTCGCAGCCGGGTCCTCGGCGACCCTTCCCATCCTCAACGCCCTGATCATCGTGCCGCTGCTCGGCGCAGCGATCGTGGCGATGTTGCCGAAGAACTCACCCGGTCTGCATCGTCAGGTCGGCGTCCTCAGCTCCGGCGTGGCCGGCGCCATGTCCGTGTACCTGGCGACGCAGTTCGAGACGGGTGTCGGCGGGTTCCAGTTCGAGTCGGTCCAGTCCTGGATCCCGGACCTCGGGATCTCCTGGCACGTCGGCGTCGACGGCATCTCCCTGTGGCTCGTGGTGCTGACCGGCCTGGTCTTCCCGATCGTGCTGGCGGGCATCGATCCCCACGGCGACGAGAAGTCCTACACGGCGTGGATGCTGCTGCTGCAGTCGGCGTCGTTCGGCGCCTTCGTGGCGCTCGACCTGTTCCTGTTCTTCGTGTTCTTCGAGATCGTGCTGGTCCCGATGTACATGTTGATCTCGGGCTGGGGCTACGCCGAGCGCAAGTACGCGGCGACGAAGTTCTTCCTCTACACGATGTTCGGCTCGGCGTTCATGCTCGTCGCCATGGTCACGCTGGTGGCCCTGTCGGCTGATGACGGCGGCATCACCTTCAACCTGGTGGAGCTCGCCGAGCGCCAGGCCCTCGCCGTCGAGACCGCCCGCTGGCTGTTCCTCGCCTTTGCGTTCGCGTTCGCCATCAAGGTGCCGGTCGCGCCGATCCACACCTGGCTGCCCGACGCACACACGCAGGCGCCGACCGGTGGCTCGGTGATCCTGGCTGCCGTCATGCTGAAGCTCGGCACCTATGGCCTCTTGCGTTTCGGCCTCTACCTCTTCCCCGAGGCGTCGGTCTTCTTCGCGCCGCTCATGGTCACCCTCGGCGTGATCGGCATCATCTACGGCGCCATCGTGGCCACCGTGCAGGGTGACCTGAAGCGTCTGGTCGCCTACTCCTCGGTGGCCCACATGGGCTTCATCGTGCTCGGCAGCTTCGCCTTGACCTCGCAGGCCATCACCGGTTCGGTGCTGCAGATGGTGAACCACGGTGTCTCGACCGGCGCGCTCTTCATCTTGGTCGGCATGATCTACGACCGCCGCAAGACGCGTGCGATCGACGAGCTGTCCGGTCTCCAGAAGGCCGTTCCGGTGATGGCCGCCGTGTTCACCGTGTCGATGCTCTCGTCGATCGGTCTTCCCGGCCTCAACGGTTTCGCCGGCGAGTTCCTCATTCTCATCGGCTCGTTCGAGACGCGTCGTTGGTGGACGGTGATCGCAGCCGTCGGTGTGATTCTCGCTGCCCTCTACCTGCTGTGGGCCTACCAGCGGGTGTTCCACGGTGAGCCCACCGACGCCGACATGGAGACGCCGGAGATCAAGCTCAACGAGATGGCGCTGCTCGCACCGTTCCTGGTCGCGATGGTCGTCATGGGCGTCTTCCCGAAGCCCTTCCTCGATCGCATCGAGCCGAGCGTCGACGAGCTCATCAGCCACGTCGAGACCCATTCGGACTTCGAACGGCCGGAGGACGTCGTCATCGTGCCCAGTGAGAAGGCGGACGAGGGAGACGATCACTGATGCTCGCTCAGGTCTCCGAATTCGTCGCGCCGTCGATCGATTGGTGGGCGCTCACGCCCCAGATGATCCTGATCGGCGCCGCGCTCGTCATCATGCTGGTGACGTCCCTCTCGCCGGTCCAGATCCCCGGCTGGGTCTCCACGCTCATCACCGTCAGCGCAGCTGTCGCCGCCGGTGTCGTCTCGTGGTGGCTCTGGAACGACGTACTCGATGAGGGCGCGTCCTCCACCGTGGCCGGTGCCTTTGGTGTCGACGGCTTCGCGCTCTTCTTCACGATCCTCACGATGATCGCCGTGGTCGCGACCGCCCTCGTGGGCGACGCCTATGTCGAGCGTGAGGGGATGGCGGCGCCCGAGTTCCACGCGCTGCTCCTCACGACCGCCACCGGCGCGATCGTGATGGCAGCTGCGAACGATCTCATCGTGCTGTTCATCGGCCTCGAGTCGCTCTCGATCGGTCTGTACGTCCTCGCTGCCATGCAGTTCCGTCGCAAGACGGCGCAGGAAGCGGCGATGAAGTACTTCGTGCTCGGCGCGTTCGCGAGCGCGTTCTTCCTGTACGGCATCGCCCTCGTGTACGGCTCGACCGGCTCGACCAACCTGGCCGAGATCTCGAGCTTCTTCGACTCGCTCGGCTCCCGCACCGCCGATCTGGAGCTGCTCCTCGTCGGTACCGCGCTGATGCTCACGGGCCTGGCGTTCAAGATCGCCGTCGCTCCGTTCCACTTCTGGGCGCCGGACGTGTACCAGGGCTCACCCTCGCCGGTGACGGGCTACATGGCGTCGGCTGCGAAGGCCGCCGGTGTCGCTGCGCTGCTGCGCATCTTCTTCGCCGCACTCGGTCCGCTGGCTGCCGACTGGAGCACGCCGATCGCGGTCGGCTCGGCGATCACGATCATCGTCGGCGCCGTCATGGCGATCACCCAGAACGACGTGAAGCGGATGCTCGCCTTCTCGTCGGTGGGTCATGCCGGGTACATCCTCGTGGGCATCCAGACCGCCACCGACGACGGGACCAGCTCGGCGCTGTTCTACATGTTCACCTACTCCCTGATGGTGCTCGGCAGCTTTGCCGTCATCAGCGCCATGCGGGGCGGGGCGAACCACGACGTCGACACCTACAGCGGTCTCGCCAAGCGCCGTCCGCTCCTGGCATTCGCGTTCACGATCTTCTTGCTCGGCCAGGCCGGCGTGCCCTTCACCTCGGGCTTCATCGCCAAGTTCATGGTGATCCGCGCTGCTGCGAGCGACGAGGTCTACTGGCTGGCCGTGCTCGCGATGGTCGCTTCGGTGATCACCGCGTTCATGTACCTGCGGATCATCATGACGATGTGGGATCGCGGGGCCGACGTCGCCGACGCTGAACCCATCAGCGTCCCCTGGACCACCGGCGTGGTCGTCGCCACGACCGCCGTCGCGACCATCGTGTATGGCGTGGTTCCGCAGAGTCTCATCGAGTTCGCACGAGATGCCGTCCCGGTCCTGGTGGCCGCCGGCTGATCCAGCCGAACCCAGAAGTGACTCGCCCCTGTCCCGGGGCGACTACCGTTGTTGAGCGGGCGCCCGACAGAGGCTGTTCGAGGGTTTGCCCGCTCGTGAAACCGATCACTAGCCTCTCCTGTCGTGTCAGAACTCGTACGCAGCTATCTGACGGTCGCCATCTTCGCAGTCGCCTCCATCGGCCTCGCCGGCATCACGCTCGGTATCGCCAGGGTCCTGCGTCCTCAGCGTCCGACGCAACAGAAGCTCATCGCCTATGAGTCGGGTGTGGACCCGGTCGGTGGCGACTGGGCCCAGAGCCAGATCCGCTACTACGTGTTCGCCGTCTTGTTCGTCATCTTCGACGTCGAGGCCGTCTTCATCTTCCCGTGGGCCATCGGCCTGGAGCGGTACGGATGGTTCGGCCTGATCGAGATGTTCATCTTCATCTTCGTCCTGGCCCTCGGTCTGGGCTACGCGTGGCGCAAGGGAGTCCTTCGATGGGTCTAGTGGAGAAGGGGAAGATCCCCAAGCCGCTCACCTGGCTGCTCAACTTCGGCCGCGCCCGATCTTTGTGGGTCTACCAGTGGGGCCTCGCCTGCTGCGCCATCGAGATGGGCGCCGCGTTCGGTTCGCCCCGGTACGACGTGATGCGCCTCGGCGTCATCCCGTTCCCGGCGTCGCCACGTCAGGCCGACCTGGTCGTCATCTCGGGCACCGTGACCGACAAGATGGCGCCGGTCATCCTGCGTCTGTACGAGCAGATGCCCGAGCCCAAGTACGTGATCTCCATGGGCTCGTGCGCCAACTGCGGCGGCCCGTACTGGGACAGCTATTCCGTCACCAAGGGCATCGACCAGATCATCCCGGTCGACGTCTACGTCCCGGGTTGCCCACCGCGGCCCGAGGCACTCCTCGAGGGCATCGTCTTGCTCCAGGAACGCATCCAGAACGAAGACATGGTCGAGAAGTGGCGCGGCGATCCGCTCGCCCTCGTCGACTGAACCGACCTTCCATCACCGAACGAACGAGGACCACGTGGCCGACGAGACCACCGACGCTCCCGTCGAAGACATCTCTGCAACTGACGAGGCCCGCGATGCCACCGTCGAACAGCTCCGCGCCGCGCTCGGCGACGGGGTCGTCGACGCGTACGTGCTGCCCGGTCTCGACATCTGGGTGCGGATCAGCCCCGACCGTTGGCAGGATGCCGCCCGTGCCGTGAAGGCGATGGGCTTCACCTACTTCGGCTTCGTGTCGGCGATCGACTGGATGGTCGCTCCCGAGGGTCGTTACGAGGACACCGAGTTCGACGATCCGAGCGAGTCCTCTGACGAGCCTGCAGCGCTCGAGACCGGCTTCGCCGGCGGCGAGACGCGCTTCCAGGCGATGGCCCGGGTCCACTCCATCGAGGCCGGCTACGGCATCACGCTCAAGACCGACATCGGCGACGACATGGTCGTCACGTCGTGGTCCGACATCTATCCCGGCGCCGATTGGCACGAGCGCGAGATGTGGGAGATGTTCGGCATCGACGTCGTCGGGCACCCGAGCCTGCGTCACATCTACCTGCCCAGTGGCTTCGAGGGTCACCCGCTGCGCAAGGACTACCCACTGCTGGCCCGTCAGGTGAAGCCCTGGCCCGGTGTCGTCGACATCGAGGAGATCCCCGAGCATCTCGAAGAGCAGCTCGAGGCAGAGGTAATGGCTGCGTTCGAGGCGGGAGAGATCTCATGACGGCCACGTCAGATCATCAGCAGACGGCCTACATCGCCACGCAGGCGGCTGACGCGCGCGTCAACGTCGAACTGCAGACCGGCGACATGACGCTGAACATCGGCCCGCAGCACCCTGCCACTCACGGCACGCTGCGCATCGCCGCGCAGCTCGACGGCGAGCTCGTCGTGCGTGCCGACCCGATGATGGGCTACATGCACCGCGGCTACGAGAAGCTGGTCGAGGTGCGGACCTACCCGCAGGTCACCACCCTCATCAACCGCATCGACTGGCTCGGCAGCTTCGCCAACGAGGTGCCGTTCATCCTCGCCGCCGAGCAGCTCATGGAGGTCGAGGCCCCGCCTCGTGCCCAGTGGATTCGCACGATCCTCTTCGAGCTCTCCCGCATCGCCAACGTGTCGCTGTTCCTCGGCGACATGGGCGTCCAGCTCGGCGCCATCACCCCGGTGTTCCTCGCCTTCCGCGACCGCGAGCGAGTGCTGAACCAGATCGAGGCCATCACCGGTGGCCGCTTCCACCCGAACTTCGACCGCATCGGCGGTCTCAAGGACGACATCCCCAAGGGATGGGTCGCCGAGACCAAGGACTGCATGGAGAAGATGCGGACCTTCTGCGACGAGATGGAAGACCTGCTCGTCGGCAACGAGGTGTTCCAGACCCGCTGCCGCGGCGTCGGTGTCATCCCCGAGGACGTCGCACTCGGCTACGGCCTGTCGGGCGCCAACCTGCGTGCCTCCGGCGTCGACTGGGACATCCGTCGCGATGTGCCGTCGCCGCTCGCCTGGAACGAGGTCGACTGGAAGGTCTGGACCCATCCCGACGGCGACTCCTTCGCCCGCTACTGGGTGCGTCTCCAGGAGACTCGCGAGGCGACCCACATCGTCGATCAGCTGCTCGACGGTCTGCCGTCCGGACCGATCATGGCCAAGGTGCCGCGCATCATCAAGGTGCCCGCCGGTGAGGCCTATGTGTCGACCGAGAACCGGCGAGATGGGCTACTACCTCGTCTCCAAGGGCGACCTCGGGCCGTTCCGGGTGAAGATCCGGACACCGTCGTTCAACAACATCTCGATCGTCCCCTGGGTGATGCGTGGCGTCTACATGCCCGACGTCATCACGATCCTGGGTTCGCTCTACTTCATCCTGGGAGACATCGACCGGTGATGTTCGCTGATATCGGCTTCTGGATCTTCTCGGACTACGCCGTCTCGACGGCGTTGAAGCTCGCGGTGACCCTCGTGGTCATCCCGACGACGTCGCTGATCCTCGTCTACCTCTTCCTCTTCAAGATGATGGCGTTCATGCAGAGCCGTCTCGGACCCATGGAAACCGGTCCGCACGGCACGCTGCAGCTCATCGCCGAGGCCATCAAGTTCCTGCAGAAGGAAGACATCCACCCGGACCACGCCGACCGCCACGTCTTCGCACTGGCGCCGGTCGTCGTCCTCATGTCGACGTTCCTGCTCTACGTGATCCTCCCGGCCGGCCCGGACCTCATCGTCGAGGACCTCGACACCGGTGTCTTCTACGCCATGGCGGTCTCGTCGTTGTCGGCCCTCGGTGTGCTCATGGCCGGCTGGGCGTCGGCGAACAAGTACGCCCTGCTCGGTGGCCTGCGTGCTGCCGGTCAGCTCATCGCCTACGAGCTGCCGCTCGTGCTCGCCGTCGTCGGTGTCGCCATCCAGGCCGAGACCCTCTCGCTGCAGGGCATCGTCGAGGCCCAGGCGAACTGGGAGATCTTCGGCATCGCCTCGGGCATGCCGTTCATCTTCACCCAGTTCCTCGGCTTCCTGATCTTCATGATCGCCGCTCAGGCCGAGCTCACGCAGACGCCGTTCGACATGCCCGTCGCCGAGACAGAGCTCGTCGGTGGTTTCCACATCGAGTACACCGGCTTCCGGTTCCTGCTCTTCTTCATGGCCGAGTTCGGCACGGCCTTCGCCTTCGCCTCGATCGCTTCGGTCATCTTCCTCGGTGGCTGGTCGTTGCCGTTCGTCGATCCCACGGCGAACTGGCTCAACATCGTCGGACCCGGGATCATGCTCGGCAAGATCCTCCTCCTGACGCTCATCATCTTCTGGGTCCGGTTCACGTACCCACGTCTGCGTGAGGATCAGCTGCAGACGTTCGCCTGGAAGGTCCTCATCCCCCTGTCGCTGGTGAACATCGTCGGCACCGGCTTCTTCAAGGTGGTCTTCTGATGCCCGGTCCCGTGGACATGGTCAAGAACATCTTCAACGGTTACGTCCGAGGCCTCGGGGTCACGGGCGGCACCGCCATTCGCACGATGTTCCCCGACGGGCTCACCAAGCCCGTCCCGCAGCCCTCCAAGGGTGCGGTCACGGTGCAGTACCCACACGAGAAGGAGACGCCGGCCGATCGTGCCCGTGGCGTCATCTCGCTCGTCGAGGACAACTGCACCGCCTGCATGCTCTGCAGCCGTAGCTGCCCCGACTGGTGCATCTACATCGAGGGCCACAAGGTCAAGGCGCCGCCGCGTCGTGCAGGTGGCAAGGCTCGTACGGTCAACAAGCTCGACCGATTCGACATCGACTACGCCCTGTGCATGTACTGCGGCATCTGCGTCGAGGTCTGCCCGTTCGACGCCCTCTTCTGGTCGCCGGAGTACGAGTACTCCGAGCCCCGCATCGCTGACCTGCTCCACGACAAGGAGCGTCTCGGTGAGTGGCACGAGACGGTGCCGGACTTCGAGCCCTACGAGGCCGGCTCCGAGCAGAAGGTCAGGAAGGTGCCGCGATGATCCTCTCGGTCCTGGTGGCCCAGACCGTCGCGTTCTGGATCATCGCCGCCATCGCCGGCGTCAGCGCCGTCCGGATGGTCACGACCCGCAACGTGGTCCACGCCGCGCTGTACCTGGTGGCCGTGCTCGCGAGCCTCGGCGCCCTCTACGTGCTGCTCGTCGCCGAGTTCGTGGCGACGACACAGTTCCTCGTCTACATCGGCGCCGTCATGGTGCTCTTCTTGTTCGGCGTCATGTTGACCCGTGCCCCGATGGGCAAGGAGATGAGCCTGACCAACGACGGTTGGCCCATCGGACTCGGCGTCGCTGTGCTGCTGGGCGGCATCTTGACCTATGCCCTGCTCGACCAGTTCGGCGACGACCAGCTCCCCGGCGACCCGGTCGTGTTCGACACCGCCGCGGTCGGCGACT
>JAHDHM010000123.1:7655-8957 GCA_020631315.1 Acidimicrobiales bacterium | reverse complement strand
TATAACAGGCCGTCTGACCTGCGGTTTTGTACTGCTCCCGCAGTTTGGCTGACCCCGGTGTGAGTCCCGTTCGCGCCGTCTACCATTCGTGCGGCAGTACTCGAGAGGGAGCAACACGTGGCGAAGAAGGGACGACATCGTCGCTACGTCGAAGCGCGGGAATTCCAGCGCTCGTCGACCTTCAACCTCGAGGAGTTCGACCTCGATGCCCCGGACCCGTTCGCGCTGCCGGACACGGGTGTGGGTGACGACGACGTCGAGACCGACGGCGACGACCACTACGCGGACCTGGCCGCCAAGTACGCCGACTTCGACACGTCGTCGGGTGCAGCGACCGCGTCGACTGACAAAGCTGACGACGCTGCTCCCGCCGACGATTCTGACGACGACTGAACGGCTAGTTCGGGCGACTGGCCCGCACCGCAGGGTGCGGCAACCAGACGACGCCTGAGCGAGTCGCTTCGGCGCGCTGGGTCATCTCCGCGGCGAGCAGGGTGTAGACCCGCTCGCCGCACATCCGCGTGAGCTCGTCTTCGAGCGTCACCCATGCGGGGGCGTCGCCGACGTGCGCCGAGGCGTCGTCGGTACACCACCAGCCGAACTCGTCGCCACCGTCGCCCCAGTCTCGACGGGCCCACTCGCGGACCATCGTGTACAGGTGCCCGGTCTCGGTCTCGTGATCCTCTCGGCGGACGGGCACCTGCCAGCACACCTCGGGCTTCACCTCGGCGGGCTCGATGCCCTCTCTGAGCGCTGCGCCATGGAGGGCGCACCCGGCGCCGCCGGCGAAGTCGGGGCGGTTCTGGAAGACGCACGCACCGTCGAACGTCGCGGTCTTCCAGGAGTCGTCGGCCTGGATGAACGGGTCGGCGACGTAGTCGTCGTGCAGCTGCCAGTTGGTGGCATCGAGGAGCTCGTCGACGGCCGACGCCACGACCTCCATGTCCTCGTCGTCGGAGAAGTAGGCACCGTGGCTGCAGCAGCCGCGCCAGCTGTCAGCGACCGGCTGCTCGTCGATGCCCTTGCAGCCCCGGCCGTAGATGCACATGTAGTTCGAGGCCAGGAACGTGGCGTCGAACATCCACGTCCGCTGCTCGTCCGGGTCGTCGAACGAGACCCATTCGCGGCGGTCGTCGGGTGCCGAGTGCGCAGCTGCATCAGTCATCGGTGCGAGAGTAAACGGTGGTGCCCGCCGTACCATGCACCGCATGCAGGACGACCTCGATTCGGTGGCCGATCAGCTCGACGACATCGCCGAGCAGCTGGCGGAGCTCGGCATCAACGCGCTGCGGGCAGCCATCG
>JAHDHM010000123.1:0-7645 GCA_020631315.1 Acidimicrobiales bacterium | reverse complement strand
GACGGCAGTCGTCCCGACATCGAGAAGCGCATCAGCCGGGCTCGTCGGAGCGTCGAGAAGGCGGCCGTGCTGCTCCGCGGCGATGCCACCTCGGGGATGATCTGATGGCGCCGCAGCGCTCCTCGACCGGCGACGCCGAGCTCGACGAACTGATCGACCGGATCGTCGAGCGTTCGGGGTCGCAACACCCGACTGTCGCGACCGATCTGCTGACCGCAGCCACCACGATGATCGCCGGCGACACCGACCGGCTCGACCTGAAGATCACCTCGACTGCGGTCGCCGAGCTCGGCGCAGCATTCGACATGTTCCAGCCGCACCGCAGTCGTCACAAGGTGACGGTGTTCGGTTCGGCCCGCACCCAGCCCGACGATCCGTTGTTCGAGCTGGCCGTCGACGTCGGTCGCCGCTTCGCCGAGGCGGGCTGGATGGTCGTCACCGGGGCCGGCCCGGGCATCATGCTCGCCGCCAACCAAGGCGCCGGCCGTGACATGAGCTTCGGCGTCGACCTGGCCCTGCCGTTCGAGGTCGAACCGAACCCGGTGCTGCACGGCGACTCGAAGCTCGTCGAGATGCGCTACTTCTTCACCCGCAAGCTGATGCTGATGAAGGAGTCGCAGGGTTTCGTCGCGCTGCCAGGCGGGCTCGGCACGCAGGACGAGACGTTCGAGCTGCTCACGCTCCAGCAGACCGGCAAGGCCGAGCCCACGCCCGTCGTCCTGCTCGATGCGCCTGGCGGCACGTACTGGACGCACTGGGTCGACTACGTGAAGGCCGAACTCGAGGCCCGCGGCATGATCCACGAGTCCGACCACGAGCTGTACATCGTCACCGACGATCCGGCCGCAGCGGTCACCGAGATCGGCGCCTTCTGGAGCAACCATCACTCGATCCGCTACGTCGGCGACCGCCTCGTGATGCGAATGCAGCGGCCCGTCACCGACCACGCACTCGACGAGATCAACGAACGCTTCGGGCACCTCGTCAACGAGGGCAAGATCGTCCGCTCACGCCCGTACCGCCCCGAGGTCGAGACCGACGACCACCTCGACCTGCATCGCCTGTCGTTCCGGTACAGCCGCCGCCACTACGGCCGCCTCGAACCCCTGATCCGGGCCATCAACGCCGGCGCGTCAGCCGAGTAGCGCTGGCTCGTTGCGCGCTGCGCCCCTCAGCGCTGGCTCGTTGCGCGCTGCGCCGCTCAGCGCTGTTTCGATGCGCGCTGCGCCGCTCAGCGCTGTTTCGATGCGCGCTGCGCCCCTCAGCGCTTGTTGGACTCGACGACGCCGTAGCTCACCGGGATGAGATGTCGGCGGGACTCCTTGAGCCCGTCGATGCGTGAACGGGTGACCTCGCCCAGCTCGAGCTTGCCGTCGGCGACGCCGTAGGAGGTCGTGCGCTGGCTCACCGTGCGGCCGAGTGGCTCGGCCAGGTCGCGGAAGTCCTGCTCGACGAGGCCTTGGCCGTGGCTGGCGCCGGCGGCACGGCTGATGTTCTCGTCCATGAGGGTGCCGCCGAGATCGTCGGCACCGGCCTGGAGGATCTGACGGGCGCCGGGGATGCCGATCTTCACCCAGCTGACCTGCACGTGGTCGATCCAGCCGCGGTAGGCGATGCGGCCGACGGCGTGCATGAGCAGCGTCTCGCGGAACGTCATGCCACGACGGGCCCGCTTCTGCAGGTAGATCGGTGAGGCCATGTGCACGAACGGCAGCGGGATGAACTCGGTGAACCCACCGGTGCGCTTCTGCAACGAGCGGGTGCGGACCATGTGATGGGCCCAGTGGACGGGCTGCTCGATCGCGCCGGCCATGATCGTGACGTTCGAGCCGAGACCGATCGAGTGCGCCGCTTCGTGGACGTCGAGCCACTCGTCGGTGTTGACCTTGTCGGGGCACAGGATGGCCCGCATGTCGTTGTGGAGGATCTCCGCCGCAGTGCCGGGCAGCGACGCCAGGCCTGCGTCCTTGAGCGTCGTCAGGTACTCGACGAGGTCGACGCCGAGGCGCTTGGCGCCCTCGTGGACCTCGAGCGCGGTGAAGCCGTGCACGTGCATCTCGGGCACAGCCTCCTTCACCGCTCGGGCGACCTCGATGTAGTAGTCGCCGTCGAAGCTCGGGTGGATGCCGCCCTGCAGCGTGACCTCGGTGGCGCCGAGCTCGGCAGCTTCGAGCACACGCTCCTGCATCTCCTCGAGCGTGAGCAGGTAGGGCGTGCCGCGCAGGTTGTGGCTGAGCTTGCCCTTGGCGAACCCACAGAAGCGGCACTTGAACGTGCAGACGTTCGTGTAGTTGATGTTGCGGTTGTGGACCCAGGTGACCTTGTCGCCGACGGCCTCGCGGCGCAGTTCGTCGGCCAGCTCGGCCACGGCAGCGACCTCGGGGCCCCGGGCCGAGAAGAGCGTGACGATCTCGTCGACGCCGACCTCCTGGCCTGAACGGACGCCGTCGATCACCTCGGCGATCGCACCACCTGCGGACGCGGCGGCGGGCAGCAACACGGGTGGCGGGTTGGTGGCGCCGGAGTACCACGCGGTGTTGTCGGTCCCCACGACCTGCACGTCGGCGCCGTCGTTGACGTCGAGCGCGATCTCGATCTGCTCGGGGAACATGCCGCCCGGGTCGTCGCGACCGAGCCCCTCGGCGTCGGAACGATCCAGGACGGGGAAGCGGTTGGCCTCATCGAGCCAGCGGTCAGGATCCAGCGCGAACTCGGGGTAGATCGTGAGGCGGGGCGCCAGCACGTGGCCCTTGCCCTCGGTGACCTCAGCGAGCCGGTCGAGCGCCGGCCAGGGGCGCTCGGGGTTCACGTGGTCGGCGGTGACGGGGGAGACGCCGCCCCAGTCGTCGATGCCGCAGTCAAGGAGTCCGCCGAAGTCGTCGGACAGGTTCGGCGGTGCCTGCAGGTGGATCTCGGGCGGAAGGATGTGCCGAGCCAGCGCGATGGCCTGCACGAACTCGTCCGGCGGGCATGGCGGGGCGTTGTGCATCGCGGTGCCGACCTTCGGCAGGAAGTTCTGGACGATGACCTCCTGGACGTGGCCGTGGCGGCGATGTGATGCCGCGATGGCTTCGAGTGTGTCGAGGCGGTCGTCGAGCGATTCGCCGATGCCGATCAGCAAGCCGGTCGTGAACGGGATCGCCAACTCGCCCGCCCACTCCAGCGTGTCGAGGCGTCGCTGCGGCACCTTGTCCGGCGCACCCCGGTGGGCCTTCAGGTCGGGGTTCGTGGACTCGATCATCATCCCCTGGCTGGGGGACACCTCACGCAGCCGTGCCAGCTCGTCGGGGTACAGCGCCCCGGCGTTGGCGTGGGGGAGGAGGCCGGTCTCGTCGCGAACGAGCCGGCACATGTCGACCAGGTAGTCGACCGTGGTCTCGTAGCCGTGGTCGCGCAGCCATTCCTGCGCGATGGGGTACCGCAGCTCAGGACGCTCGCCGAGGGTGAACAGCGCCTCGTGCGTGCCGACGGCGGCACCGGCTCGGGCGATGTCGAGCACCTGTTCTGGCGTGAGGTAGGGGTCGTCGAGCCGTGCTGGGGGCTGGGCGAACGTGCAGTACCCGCACTTGTCCTGGCACAGCATCGTGAGCGGGATGAACACCTTGGGCGAGTAGGTGACCCGGGTCCCGTGGTGCTCGTCGCGGATCGCTGCAGCGCGCTCGACCAGTTCGGCAAGCGGGATCTCGAGCAGGTGGGCATGGTCGCGCTGGCCGGTGAAGCTCGAGGAGCCGTTGGTCGGTGAGTCGCCGGGATGTGACGTGGGTGTGGTGATGCTCATGCCGACACCTCCGTGGCGAGCTCGGCGCTGGACGTGATCTCGGTGGCGGCGACCGCTCGTTCGCAGCTGGGGCAGCGCACTTCGAGCTCGATCGGCGTCTCGCAGCACGAGTGCAGCAACCCGACAGGCGGTTCGGCCGCGCCTCACCAACGGTCGCCCCACTGCATGAGTGCGATGAGGGCGGGGGAGAGCTCGCGGCCCTTTTCGGTCAGTCGGTATTCGTGGCGCACCGGGCGCTCCTGGTAGGGGACCTTGGCGAGGATGCCGGCGTCGACCAGACGGGTCAGCCGGTCGGACAACAGGTTCTTGGCGATGCCGAGGTCGTCGTGCAGCTCGGAGAACCGATGCAGGCCCCGGAACGTGCCGCGCAGGATCAGCAACGTCCAGCGGTCGCCCACGAGGTCGAGGGTGCGGGTGATCGAATCCACGCAGCGCACTGTAGGTGGGTTGCGATCTGAAACCAAGTTGGTTGCCTTCCGCAACCGACAGGTGTGCGGGACCAGCACCGCAACCGACAGGTGTGTGCGGGACCAGCACCGCAACCGACAGGTGCGCTTCAGGGGCGGGACTCGTCGAGGAGGACGGTGGTATGGCTGTTCTGGACGCCGTCGACGGCGAGGACGTGGCGCAGGACGACGTCGCGGAGGTCGTCGAGAGTGCGGGCCCGGACGAGGGCGACGAAGTCGAACTCGCCTGCGCCCATCCCGAGCCACTCGACGCCGGGTGCAGCGAGCAACTCCTGTTTCAGGCGTGGCCAGTGCTGCTGGTCGCTCGAGATCTGGATGAGTGCGGCCACGTCGAGGCCGAGTGAACGTGGGTCGGTCGTGGCGGTGAAGCCGGTGATCACGCCATCCTCGACGAGGCGATCGAACCGGGCGTAGGCGTTCGCTCGACTGATGCCGACGCGTTCGGCGAGGCGGGGGACGGACAGGCGACCGTCGGCGCGCAGCTCACGGACGATCATCTCGTCGATGTCGTCGATGGGTGCATCGGGCATACGTTCATCTCCAACGGGCTCGATCAGCGGACTGATCGTATGCAATTTCCATCGACAGGAAGATGAAGCGCATCAAGGTGGCACGCTCGTGTCATGGAGGTCGATACCGAGTTCGTGTCCGCTGAGTACGTACGACGACGGGACGAGATCGCTCGCCTCGCAGCGGGGTCGAGTGCGGAACCGACCGACATCACCTACACGGCTGACGAGCACGCGACCTGGTCGGTCGCCGCCACCGCGCTGCGGACCGCCTGGGAGGAACACGCAGCGCCTGAGGTGCTCGTCGCTGCCGAGCGGCTCGGCCTGCCCGTCGACGAGGTGCCGCAACTCGCCGAGGTCACTCGACGGCTCCGTCCGCTGACGGGGTTCGAGTTCCGGGCCGTGCCCGGCTTGGTGCCGGTGAGGGAGTTCTTCGGCAGCCTGGCCCGGGGCCGCTTCCTGTCGACGCAGTACGTACGGCATCACTCGAACCCGCTGTACACGCCCGAACCTGACGTCATTCACGAGGTGCTCGGCCACGGCACACTGCTCGCCGACGACGGGCTCGCCCAACTGCACGTCATGGCGGGTGCCGCGATCGAGCGACTGCAGACGCAGCGAGCGGTGCAGTTCGTCGCCGACGTGTTCTGGTTCTCGGCCGAGTTCGGCGTCATCGTCGATCAGCACGGTCGACCGCGTGCCTACGGAGCGGGCTTGCTCTCGTCGATGGGTGAGCTGCAGTGGTTCTCCCGGCACGCCGACATCCGTCCGCTCGATCTCGCCTCGATGGGCACCCTCGACTACGACATCGATCACTATCAGCCGGTGCTGTTCGGGGCGCGCAGCGTTGCCGAGGCCGTCGACGTCGTCGGTGGGTTCTTCGACGTGGTCGACGACGATCTCGTCGAGCGGTTGCTCAGCGAGGCGTCGTCCGCGGCCGCGTAGCCGCCGCCGGAAGCTGAGCGAGCGGCCTGACCAGACGCAGCCTGATCAGAAGGTGGCGGCCTTCTCCGACAAGGTCGTGAGGAGCGAGTCGAACGCCTGGACGAAGCTGTCGACGCCCTGGTCCTCCAGGAGCTGGGCGACCTCTTCGATGTCGACACCGACGGCGGCGAGCGCATCGAGGCGGCGCATCGCCTCCGTCAGCTCGTCGTCGAGGGAGCGTTCGGCGGCACCGTGGTCGACCCAGGCCTCGATCGTGTTGTCGGGCATGGTGTTGACCGTCTCGGGACCGATCAGGGTGTCGACGTACAGCGTGTCGGGGTAGGACGGATCCTTCGTGGACGTCGAGGCCCACAACGGTCGCTGCACCTGGGCACCACGAGCGGCGAGTGCCTGCCAGCGCGGTCCGGAGAACGTGTCGAGGAACGCCACGTAGGCGGCCTTCGCGTTGTCGACCGCGATCTTGCCCCGCAGCGCGGCAGCCTCAGGTGTGCCGATGGCGTCGAGACGCCCGTCGATCTCGTTGTCGACGCGGCTGATGAAGAACGAGGCGACGCTGGCCACCTGGGACAGGTCGCCCTCGGCGGCTTCGAGGCCGGCCAGGTAGGCCTCCATGACCTCGCGGTAGCGCTGGACGCTGAAGATCAGCGTCACGTTGATCGAGCGCTTCTCGCTGATCATCTGCTGGATGGCAGGGAGCCCCTCGGCGGTGCCGGGGATCTTCACCATCAGGTTCGGTTCGTCGATCGAGGTGTGCAGTTCACGTGCTGCCGCAGTGGTGCCGGCGGTGTCGCGAGCCAGCGACGGGTCGACCTCGACCGACACGAAACCGTCCGTGCCGCCGGAGGCGTCGTAGACCGGACGCAGCGCCGCGAGCGCGCCCTCGATGTCGGCCGTCACCAACTCCCAGTAGGCGTCTTCGACCGAGGTGCCGCCTTCGACCAGCGAGCGGAACTGCTCGTCGTAGTCGTCGGAGCCGGCGATGGCCTTCTGGAAGATCGACGGGTTCGACGTGAGGCCGCGGATGCCGCTCGAGATCCACTCGTCGAGGGTGCCATCTGCCAGCCAGTCACGGCGGAGGTTGTCGAGCCAGGGGCTCTGGCCGAGCTGATCGAGTGCGGACAGTTCGGGCATGGTGCGCTCCGTGCTCAGTCGACGAGTCGTGTGGGTGCTCAGTCGAGCAGGGTACGGGCTGCCTCGACGACCGCCTCGGTGGTGATGCCGAGCTCGGTCATGACCTGGCTGCCCGGGCCGGACATGCCGAAGCGGTCGATGGCGACGTGGGCGTCGGCGTACCGGGCCCAGCCCATGCTGACGCCGGCCTCGACCGAGACCGCGGGCACGCCGTCGGGGAACAGCGACGCCTGGTAGTCGTCGTCCTGCTCTTCGAAGCGCTCCCAGCACGGGAGGGAGACGACCCTGGCCCAGGTGCCCTCGGTGGCGAGCTGCTCGGCGGCTGCGACGCACAGCTGCACCTCGCTGCCGGTGCCGACGAGCACGACGTCCGGCTCGTCGACGTCGTTCAGTGCGTAGGCGCCGCGGGCGACGGCGTCGGCGCGGGTTGCCTCCAACACGGGCAGGTTCTGGCGCGACAGGATCATCGCGGCCGGACCGTCGGTCTCGAGCGCTGCGGCGTAGGCGCCGGCGACCTCGGTGGCGTCGGCAGGGCGGAACACGTCGAGCCCGGGGATGGCGCGCAGAGAGGCGAGCTGCTCGACCGGCTGATGGGTCGGGCCGTCCTCGCCGACGCCGACGGAGTCGTGGGTCCAGACGTAGACGACCTTGGCGTGCGAGAGCGCCGACAGGCGCACGGCGGCACGCATGTAGTCGGCGAACACGAGGAACGTGCCGACCACCGGGACGATGCCGCCGTGGAGGGCCATGCCGTTGGCGATGGCACCCATGGCGTGCTCACGAACGCCGTAGGCGACGAGGCGACCGTCGGGGTT
>JAHDHM010000122.1:6673-8993 GCA_020631315.1 Acidimicrobiales bacterium | reverse complement strand
CGCCGAGGCGCGACAGAAGCTGCACTGGGCTGCGCTGCTGCACGACATCGGGAAGCTGTCGGTGGACCCCGACATCCTCAACAAGCCAGGCCGCCCGGACGAGCACGAGTGGCAGCAGCTCCGCGGCCATCCCGCAGCGGCGCCGACGTACCTCCGCACGCTACGGCCCTGGCTCGGCGAGTGGCTCGACGCCGCGACGCAGCATCACGAACGGTGGGACGGCAAGGGCTACCCCCGCGGGCTCTCCGGTGACGAGATCTCGCTCTCGGGTCGCATCGTCGCCGTGGCGGACGCGTACGACGTCATGACGTCGTCACGCTCGTACAAGACGGCGTGGTCGGCCGACGACGCACGCGCCGAGCTGGCTCGTTGTGCCGGTACCCAGTTCGACCCTCGAGTCGTGCGGGCGTTCCTCCAGGTATCGACGGGACGCCTCGAGAAGATCGCCGGCCCGATCTCCTGGCTCGGACAGTGGCCGAGTCTGGCCGAGGTCGCGAGCGCGCTCGGCTCCGCCGGTTCATCGACGGTCGGTTCCCTCGCCACCGCCGCTGGTGCTGCAGCGGTGACGGTCACGCCGGCCATCGCGATCACCTACGACGGCCCGATCGCCGCCGGAGCCGTAACCACCACGACGGAGATCGCCGCCGAGACGACCGTTCCCGCGCCCACCGACACCGTCGTCGTCGACAGCGACGGAAGCGGTGACGGCGGCGCTGACGTCGAACTGCCGGCGACCACCACCTCTGCCATCGCCCCCGTCACGTCACCGACGACCGCGGCCCCGACGAGCGAGGCGCCCGCAACCACCCCGACGAGCACCGGTAACCCGACGACCGCAGCCCCGACGACCGAGATGCCCCCAGCCACGCCGACCACCGCGCCGGTGACACCGCCGACCCAGGCCGAGACGCCGCCGAGCACCGAGGCCGAGCCGGCACAGGAGACGACGACCAGCACCACGACGACCGCCGCGCCGGGAGAACCGGTGGTGATCACCCTCGCTGCCGGGGACCTTCCGCCGGTCCTGTCGACGGGCGCGCTGCAGACCGACGCCGGCATCCACTACGTGAGTGAAGGCGCACCACGCCAGCTCGAGACGGCGGTCGAGGTGGCGGCGCCCGGCCCGGCTGACGTCACCGGCTCGACGACGCAGCTGCTGACGATCTCGCCCGGGACCCAGGTGTGCACCTACCTCCTGCATGCGGATTCACCCGAGGTGCTGCAGACGTACGACGTGACCCTGGAGCTGACCGAGACGATCATCGGCTTCGCCGCCTCGACGGACCAGCTCATCACCACGCAGGCCTTCGCCGTGCCGGACATCGACTACGTCGAGGACGGCATGGACGCCGGGGACTGGATCCGTGTCAGTGGCCGCACGATGCTCGTGCGTTTCCACGTCAAGGGCGACCGGGACCAGGTCCGCATCTTCACGAGCTGCTGAGGCGCTCCGCTGCGCTGAGGACTAGACCGGGGAGATGGCCGACCGCTCCCCCAACATCGTGTTCATCATGAGCGACGACCACGCGGCGCACGCGATCTCGGCGTACGGCAGCGTGATCAACTCGACCCCGAACCTCGATCGGCTGGCCGACGAGGGCATGCGCTTCGACAACGTGTTCTGCACGAACTCGATCTGCGCCCCGAGCCGGGCCGCGATCCTGACGGGTGAGTACAACCACCGCAACGGCGTCACCTCGCTGCACGACGACCTCGACAACACGAAGTGGAACTTCGCCAAGGCCCTTCAGGCAGCCGGTTATCGCACCGGCATGATCGGCAAGTGGCACCTCGGTCACGGACCTGGCGCCGACCCGGAGGGCTTCGACTTCTGGCGGGTGCTGCCCGGCCAGGGGCATTACCACAACCCCGTCATGCTCCAGGCGGAAGGGCGGGTCGTCGAGCGCGGCGGCTACGTGACCGATCTGATCACCGACGACACGATCGGCTTCATCGACCGACATCTCGACCGGCATCCGGACCGGCCGTTCGCGGTGATGTGTCATCACAAGGCGCCGCATCGAACCTGGCAGCCGGCGCCTCGTCACTTCACGCTCTACGACGACGTCGAGATCCCCGAGCCGCCGACGTTCCGCGACGATCTCGTCGGCCGCGCCGACGTGGTGCGCGCGGCGCGGATGCAGATGATGGACCTCGATCCGATCATCGACCTGAAGGCGCTGGTCCCCGAGGGCTTGTCGCTCGACGAGGAGATCAGTTGGCGCTACCAGCGCTACATCAAGGACTACCTGCGGGTCGTCGCGGCCGTCGACGAGAACGTCGGACGCCTGATCGACCACCTCGACGAGCGAGGCATCGG
>JAHDHM010000122.1:0-6663 GCA_020631315.1 Acidimicrobiales bacterium | reverse complement strand
ACCATCGTCGTCTACACCTCGGATCAGGGCTTCTTCCTCGGTGACCACGGCATGTTCGACAAGCGGCTCATGTACGAGGAGTCGCTGCAGATGCCGTTCCTCGTCCGCTACCCGGCCCGAGTCGCCGCCGGATCGGTGAACGACGACATCGTGGTGAACGTCGACATGGCACCGACGTTGCTCGAGCTGGCCGGCGTGGAGATTCCCGACCACGTGCAGGGCCGTTCGTTCGTCGAGCTGCTGGACGGCACGACGCCGGCCGACTGGCCGACGTCGATGTACTACCGCTACTGGATGCACCGCGACGGCGCCCACCTCGCCCCTGCCCACTACGGCGTCCGCACCGCCACCCACAAGCTGATCTGTTATTACAACGACCCACTCGGGGAGCTCGGCGCCAACGGGCCCGCCGATCCGGTCGAGTGGGAGCTGTTCGACCTCGAGGCCGACCCGTACGAGGTCGACAACCGGATCGCCGATCCGGCGCTCGCCGAGGTGCGGGACGAGCTGATCGCCGAGCTGCAGCGACTCCAGGAGAAGGTCGGCGACGAGCCGTACCCCGGAGTGCTCGACGCGCTGCCGACGATCAGCTGATCGAAGTTCCTCACGCTGCGTTCCGCTCGACCGCACCGGCCGCAGCGGCGCCGCCATAGGGCGCCATCGTCGCCGCCATCACCTCGTCCCACGGGGTGGCCGACCAGCCGAACGCCTCGGTCGCGGCGCTCGAGTCCATGACGAACGGGGCGTCGAACTGGTAGCGCACCTCGCCGAGTTCTCGGATCGCAGGGATGACCAGTCCCGCAGTGAGCAGCATCCACTTCGGCATCGAGGACACCTTCACCGGGGCGACCCCGTGGGCTCGACACATGTCGTGCACGACCTCGGTCGCAGTACGCGGGGCGTTGGTCGGGACGTGCCAGGCCCTCCCCCATGACGCTGGGGTCGTTGCGAGGTCGGCGAGCATCCGGCCGACGTCACCCATGTACGTCCAGCTGCGCGGTTGGTCGGCGGCACCGAACACCTGCGCACTCCTGCCCTTGGCCACGCGGTCGGTGACGCGATCCCCCATGTGGCTGCCGTCGCCGAGGCCCGGCCCGATGAAATCCGACGCGCGTGCTTCGACGACCTTCGCCCGGCCTGCGTCGTGCGCTGCCAGAGCCTGACGCCACATGCGAGCGCGGATCTGCCCCTTCGTGTAGTCGGCGGCGAGCGGCGTGGACTCCGTCATCGGTGTCGCTTCGTCGTACGGGCCCTCGCCGTAGCCGTAGAGGTTCGACATCGTCACCAGCGTGGCCCCGGTTCGTTCCGCAGCCGCCAGCATCGCCTCGGCCATCGGCGGCCACATCTGCTCCCAGCGGTGGTACGGCGGGTTCGCGGCGTTGACGATCGATGCCGCACCGGTGGCGTGGCGCACGATCACATCGACGTCGGTGGCATCACCGGCGACGGCACGGACGCCGGTGACGCCGATGTCGGTACCCGAACGCGTCATGACGACGACGTCGTGGCCGCGTGCGGCGAGCTCCGTGGCGGTGGCACGGCCGACGGGACCCGCGCCGACGATGAGATGGGTGGTGGTGCTGGGCATGACGTTCGCTCCTGCTGACGAGATGAAACGAGAGCACTGCTCTCACTTGATGCCCTGCATCATCCGGGAACGATTGACCAAAAGCAAGAGCACTGCTCTCTTTTTCGACGCGTGCTCTCGCACTGATGGTCCGCATGACACACTTGGAGGGTGAGCGAGACCATCGAACGCGGCACCCCACGACAGCGGGCCCGGGCGGCGCTCGAGGCCGAGATCCTCGACACGGCCCGTCGGCACCTCGCCAACGACGGGGCCAGTTCGCTCTCCCTCCGGGCCATCGCCCGGGAGCTCGGGATGGTCTCGTCGGCGATCTACCGCTACGTCCCCAGCCGTGACGCGCTGCTCACGCAGCTCATCCTCGCCGCCTACCGATCCGTCGGCGCTGCCGCACGCACCGCCGAAGCAGCCGTCCAAGAACGAGACGACCACGTCGCCCGCATCGTCGCCGCCGCCCACGGCGTGCGCGACTGGGCGCTCGAGCACCCCGCCGAATACGCCCTCATCTACGGCACGCCGGTGCCGGGGTATCAGGCACCGACGGACACGATCGACCCCGCCGCCGAGGTCGGCCTGCTGTTGCTCGGCATCGTCGCCGAGGCCGCCGCAGCCGGGCGGATCACCGAGTACGAGGGACCGCCGGTGCCCGAGTCGCTCCGTGCCGACGTCGAGCGGCTCGCTGCGACCGTGGACTTCCCCGCCGAGCACGACGTCCTGGTGTGGGCGCTCGAGGCCTGGTCGTCGCTGTTCGGCGCGATCTCCTTCGAACTGTTCGGCCACTTCCAGAACGTGGTCACCGACCGTCGGTCACACCTCGATCTCCTCATGCGACGACACGCAGAACGGATGATCCGATGAACGACGGTCTCGACCTGGCACTCGAGCGGGCCCGCGCACACCGCGACGGCACCGGTCGAGTCGCGCCCGGTGCCGACGAACTCGCGCTGCTCGGCCAGCTGCCGAGCGAGCTCCCGGAGCAGCCCACGTCAGCGGCCGAGGTCGTCGAGCTGCTCGACCGGCTCGTGTCGCCGAACACGACCCGTTCGACGGGCGGTCGCTACTTCGGCTTCGTCAACGGCGGCACCCAGCCAGCGGCGCTGGCGTCGGCCGTGCTGACCGCGGCGTGGGATCAGAACCTGGCGCTCCCCGTCATGTCACCCGGGCCGTCGGCGGTCGACGCCATCGCCGCGGGCTGGGTGCGCGAGTTGCTGGGGCTCCCCGAGCAGGCGATCGTGACGTTCTGCGGTGGCGCCTCGATCGCCAACCTGACCGGCGTGCTCGCCGGCCGAGATGCCCTGTTGCACCGCGTCGGATGGTCAGTCGCCGACGACGGACTGTTCGGCGCTCCCCCGGTGCGTGTCGTGATGGGCACCGAGGCGCACATCTCGGCGGTCAAGGCCGTCCGCCTCGCCGGCTTCGGCACCGACCGGATCGAGTGGGTCCCCTCCGACGACCGAGGCCGCCTCGATCCCGCAGCGCTACCCCAGCTCGACGAGCGCACCCTCGTCGTCCTCCAGGCCGGCAACGTGAACACCGGCCACAGCGACCCGTTCGAGGAGATCCTCCCCGCCGTCAGCGAGGCCGGTGGATGGGCACACGTCGACGGCGCATTCGGGCTGTGGGCGGCAGCGTCACCGGCACATCGCCACGAGGTCGCCGGTGTCGAGGACGCCGACTCGTGGGCCAGCGACGCACACAAGTGGCTCAACGCCCCCTACGACTCGGGCATCTGCGCCGTGCGCGACCCGGACGACCTGCGGCGGGTCACCGCCACCGACGCTGCCTACGTGGCGACGTCCGACGACCGGGCGTTGATGCACCTCGGGCTCCAGATGTCGCAGAAGGCCCGGGGTGTCGAGAGCTTCGCCGCGCTCATGGGCTTCGGCCGCTCGGGACTCGTCGACATGATCGACCGGACCTGCGCGCTGGCTCGACGCTTCGCTGCGCACCTCGACGATGCCGGGGCCGAGCTGCTCTGTCCACCGGCGCTCAACCAGGCGTTGGTGTCGTTCGGCGCTGACTCGTCAGGAGATGACACGGTCACCGACGCCGTCGTCGACGCGATCCAGGCCGACGGTCGGCTCTGGGCGGGAGCGACGACGTGGCAGGGCCGTCGCGCCATGCGTGTCAGCGTGTCGTCACACGCCAGCACCGACGCGGACATCGACGCGAGCGCCGCTGCGGTCGTCGAGCTCTGGCGTCAGCTCTCGAACTGAGCCGCAGCCAGTCTGGCGATCAGGTCGATGCCAGCACGCTGGTTCGCCGACAACCTCGTGAGTGCTGCTTCCAAGGGGCACCACTCGGCCCGGTCGATCTCGGGGAACGATGCCATCTGCCCAGACTTCGGTGGCCACTCCATCTCGAACCGACCGCCCTCGATGCCGCGAGCCAGCGCCTCGTCGTGGAGCTGCAGATCGAGCTCGTCGACCGACACGCCGAGCGCGAGCAGACGGATCCGCTTGCGGCCGCTCGACACGATGCCGAGATCGAACATCGGCGCGTCAGGAGCGTCAACGCCGAGTTCCTCTGCGAACTCCCGCCGAGCGACGACGTTGGCCGTGGCGTCATCGGACTCGACCAGCCCCTTCGGGAACGACCAGGCGCCATCGTCCTTGCGAGACCAGAAGGGTCCACCCATGTGCCCGAGGAGCACCTCGATCGCTCCGCCGGCCGGCGCATCGGGGCCACCTGCATCCGAGTCGGGCGTTGGTTCCGAACGGCGGAAGAGGACCAGCCCCACGCTGTGTTCCTCGCCGAGGGGCCAGTCGTCGCGCGGCGGGCCGAGGAAGGGGTGCTGGTGCGCGGAGGACGACGGGTCGGGCACGAGTTCGACCGTATCGGGGCTTCACCCACGCCGGCGGCGCGCCCTAGCATCACCGCCACGTCCACAGCGTCCCGCAGCCGTGTACGGACGGCGCTCGTCGTCACGTGCTTCGCGCTCCTCGCCAGCGCGTGCAGCCTCGGCACCTCGCAGCAGTACATCAGCTCCGAGAACGACGATCTCGACTTCGCACTCCCGAACGAGTTCCGCGATCTCGGCATCGCCGGCCAGGGGTTCGAATGGAGTCGGGCCTACACGGGCAGCCCGGGCGATCCGAGCATGGACGAGCCGTTCGTGCGGGCCACGGTGATCCCGCTGACCAACGACGAGCGCGAAGTCGTCGATCTGCAGAACCTGCGTGTGCTGCTGCTCGGCGATCGTGACCCGATCGAGGACGCCGAGGACCTGCACCTCGTACGCCACGAACCATGGGTGGACGAGCACGGCAGCGAAGGGAACCGGATCCAGGTCGACGTGCTCGACGCCGAAGAGGGTGATCTGACGTTCGCCCACGTGGCCGTGCTCGATGCCCAGCGCACACGCATCGCCCAGGTCCAGGTGTTCTGCAGCACCACGTGCTTCGTGAACAACATCGACACGATCGACGACATCCTCGACTCGGTGAGGTTCACGCCGTGATGCGCCGCCTCCTCGCTCTCGTCGCCGCAGCCACGACGATCGGTGCGTGCGGCGCGCCGACCGCCCAGCTGGTCGAGGACACAGATGCGACGATCCCGACCCGTGACCTGGAGCGGATCACCTTCGTCATCCCTGCCGACTGGGGTTCGGTCACCTCACTCGACGAACGCTACGTCGGCACGACCTTCGCTCCCGGCGACGGGCAGCCGGGCGTGACGTCGCCGCAGTTCCAGTTCCACACCCGACAGGGCAGCGACCAGCTGAGCTTCGAGGTGCTGCGCCGTGAGCCCCTCGGCGGAAGCGATCCGCTGAGCGACGACCTCGGCGACACCCAGGTGATGGCGTACGACGAG
Source organism: Acidimicrobiales bacterium (assembly GCA_020631315.1). The sequence goes on along the minus strand of JAHDHM010000122.1, from coordinate 1,265 downwards.
ATCGTCACCGAGTCGGCGTGGGGCATCCGCCTCGCGCTGGTCGACGGCAACGGCCGCACCTTCGACTGGCAAGGGCTGGTGGACCGCCGTGACCAGTCGGTGACCACCTCACTCATCTTCTGCAATCTGCGCTGCATGCTCGACCACGACGACGTGGTGGACGAGATCCAGACCTCGTGGAGCCCCGGAGGCGACTCGTGACCGAACCCGTGATCCCACCGACGAACACGGACGCGAGCGCCGTCGTCGATGTCGCCGCCGAAGAGGTGTACGTCCCGCCGCCACCGCCGCCGAAGGCCCGGTTCCCCCAGCAGCGCTTCGACCGGTTCAAGATCCTGCTGATCCTCGCCGGCGTGTTCATGTTCCTCGTCTGGCGCCAGCGGGCCGACGTGCCGATCATGACGTTCAGCGACGCCGTGCGGAGCCAGATCGACGATCAGCGTTGGCTCTTGTGGCTGGCCGGCTTCGAGGTCGTCCGCCAGATCCACTACTTCGCCAGCGAGAAGCTCCCCCGCTACAACCACTTCTGGGTCGAGCGCATCTGGGGCGCCATCGACCGATGGAAGGACCGCCGCGATCCGTGGCTGCGGTTCCGCGTCGCCCGCTACATGCGGTGGGGCTTCGTCTACGTGGTCCTGGCCTCGATCGTCGCGCTGCGCCGCGGCGAGTCGTTCTTCGAGGGCGTGTCGGCGCTGCCCGGCGCCATCTGGGGCTTCATGACGACAGGTCCCGAGACCCTGCCGTTCTGGATCAACATCCTCTTCCCGATGTTCTTCATCGTCGGTCAGTTCGGCCTGCTGTTCTGGTTCCTCAGCCGCGGCGGCGTCGACACGTACATGCCGCAGGACGTCGAGACCTCGTTCGATCAGGTCTGGGGGCAGGACCAGGTCGTCGACAAGGTTCGTGAGAACATCGTCTTCCTCGAGGACCCGAAGGCCATCGAGGACAAGGGCGGCCACGTGCCCGGCGGCATCTTGTTGTGGGGGCCTCCCGGCACCGGCAAGACGCTGATGGCCGAGGCCGTCGCCGGTCAGACCGGCAAGCCCTACGTGTTCGTCGACCCCGGCGCGTTCATCAACATGTTCATGGGCGTCGGCATCCTCAAGGTGAAGGGCCTGTTCCGCAAGCTGCGGAAGCTGTCGCTCAAGCACGGTGGCGTCATCGTGTTCTTCGACGAGGCCGACTCACTCGGCAACCGCGGTCAGCTCGCAGCTGGTCCCGGTCCCGGCGGCTTCGGCCACTCTGCTCATGACGGCAACGAGCAC
>JAHDHM010000121.1 GCA_020631315.1 Acidimicrobiales bacterium | reverse complement strand
CGAGGTCGTTGTTGTAGACGTAGAAGTGCGTGACGTTCGTGAGCCCGCCGATGGAGGCGGGGATCGTGCCCGTCAGGTTGTTGTGGCCGACTTCGAACACCAGCAGATTGGTCAGGTTGCTGATGTTCGCCGGGATCGAACCCGAGATCTTGTTGTGCGTCAGGTAGAGCCGTCGCAGCGACGTGCGATCCATCAGCCCGAGCGGGATCGATCCGGTGAAGTTGTTCCGATGCAGGTACAGGTTCTGGATCGACGTCATCCCCGCGAACGTCGGAACGGAGCCGTTGAGGTTGTTCGCGTAGAGATGGAGCTGCGTGAGGTTGCTGAGGTTGCCGAGGTCCGGCGGGATCGTCCCGTTGAGAGCGTTCAGATACAGGTTCAGCGTCGTGAGGGTGGTGATGTCGCCGAGCTCGGGCGGGATCGTGCCGTTGAGCTCGTTGCCGCCGAGGTCGATGACCCGCAGCGTGTTCGAGTTGCCGAGCCCGGCCGGGATCGATCCGTCGAGTTCGTTGTACGCGAGGTAGAGGTGCTCGAGCGCAGGGAGGTTGCCGAGCCAGCCGGGCACGTTGCCGGTGATCTTGTTGCGGTTCAGGCCGAGGTACCAGAGCGTCGGGTGGTTCTGGAGGCTGGTCGGCACCGTGCCGGTGAAGCGGTTGTTGTGGGCTTCGAACCGTCGTAGCACCGGCATCGTGCCGAGGTCTGCGGGGAGGTCGCCGGTCAGCGCGTTGTTGTTGAGGTAGAGCTCGTCGAGTGCGACCAGGTCGGTGAACGTGGCGGGCAACGGGCCGGAGAGGCTGTTGTTGTGCAGCTGCAGGCGGGTGACGCCGGTCAGCGCGCCCAGCTCGTCGGGGAGTTCGCCGACGAGGCCGTTGTTGGCGAGGAAGACGTTGACGACCCGGCCGCCGGACAGGTTGATGCCGTGCCAGTTCTCGAGGTTGAGGTCGTCGAGCCACCCGGTGCTGTTCGTCCAGGTGGCGCCGTTGGTCGCGTGGTGGAGTGCCACGAGCGCATCGCAGTCGGCCCACGGCACGACGGTCTGGGTGTTGCAACCGGCCCATGGCGTGTGGTTGGCAGCGACGAAGATCGGTTCGGGCCGGGGCGGTTCGATGACGTCGCCGTTCTCGTCGAGCGGGACGCCGTCGTCGTAACCGAGCTCGGGCTCGGGAGCGGCTGGAGCATCCTCGGGGAGTTCGGCGGGCACGATCGGCAGGTCGTCGCCGAACGAGGCGTCGATGTCGAGCTCTGGGAACTCGAGCCCGGGATCCACGAACGGTTCGGCATCGGGTGGCGCAGTGGTGGCCTGCGACGCCCCGCCGTCGATCGTGGTCGTCCCCTCGGCGTCGGTGCCCGGGACCGTGCCGTCAGAGGGAACAGTGCCGTCGGACGTCTGACGCGCCGGCGTGACCTGTTGGGTGGAGGTGCCACTCGGCAGTGTCGTGGTGACGGCGATCAGTGCGAAGGCGACGGCGACCGCGAGCCACAGACGCATGACGCCCATGGCCCGCCGATACACCGGGCGTTCGGTGGTGAGGACGCCGGCGACGGAGGAGGCTGCAGCGGCAGCAACGGGACGGTCGTCGTGTTCGTGCACGGGGCCTCCCTCCCGGGTCTCGCGTAGGTCCACCACGGCGTGCTCGACGTCGTCGGTGAGGTCGATGACGGCGTCGATCGACGGCGAGGTCGGATCGTCCGACGGCGCGGCGTGTGACGAGTTGTCGGACGAGTCGGTGGGTCGGCTTGAGTCGTCGTCCCCGTTCTTGTTCGCTGCGGCCGAGGCCGCTCGGCCCGTGTCCGCCGACCGAGGGAGTGGGTCCACCGCCGCCGGGACCCCCGCGGCCGCCTCCAGGCCCGTCGCCGGGCGGTTGGTCGTCGCCGTCTCGGCGGCGGCGTCGCCTGCCGGCGTCGGGTCGTGGCTTCGACAGCATCACGAGCAGGAGGCCGAGGCCGACCATGACCAGGCCGGTCGCGAGCGTCGGGCCGCTCTCGGCGCCCGAGGCGACGAGGCCGGACACGACGATCTCCGACGCGGTGTACGTGTTGTTCTCGGTCCGATTGTCGACCGCGGTGCCGGCGACGACCCCGGTGATCTGCACCTCGTCGCCGGTGACGCCCGTGACGCGGGTGCGGATGGCGAACTGGGGTGCGCTCTGGCGTGGGAACAGGCCGCCGGCGTATGAGCAGTCGGCGACCAGACCGCTGATGTTGCAGGTCCAGCCGGGACCCGAAACGATCGGCGTGTCGAGGTGCTGGGCGAGCGTGAGCGTCACGTTCACCTGGCCCGCTTCGAGCACGCCACCGAGGTTGCGGACGGACACCACCCAGTCGACGTCACTCGAGTTCGACGGCACGTCGAGCGCCGAGATGCTGATGGCGAGGTCGGGCGTACATCCGGAGTCCCACTGCGTGTCGTAGGTCTCGACGAAGGCCTCGACGGTGGCCGTCGCGGTGAGGCAGTAGTTGTCGCGCAGCAGCATGTTGGTGAGCGAGCTCATGTCGCGCACGCTGTCGGGGATCTCGCCTTCGAGGTCGTTGGCATGCAGGTAGAACTGCGTGACCTGGGTGAGGTTGCCGATGTTCGTCGGGATGCCGCCGGTCAGGTTGTTGTAGCCGAGGTGGACGTAGCGCAGCTCGGTGAGATCGGTCATCTCGTTGGGGAGACCGGACTCGAGGTTGTTGTCGTACAGGTGCAGCGTCCACAGCCGGTCCATCGAACCGATGGTCCCGGGCAGGTTGCCGGTGAGCTCGTTCGAGTACAGGTACAGGTGCCGCAGGTCGGGGGCGTTGCCGATCTCGTCGGGGATCGGACCGGCGATCTGGTTGTTGGCCAGGTGCAGGTAGACGAGGTGGGTCATGCCGCCGAACTCGTCGGGCAACGGCCCCGTCATCTGGTTGTTGTAGCCCCACAGGTAGCGGACGTTCTCGAGTCCGCCGATGGTGTCGGGCAACGTGCCGGGGATGTCGTTGTTGTGGAAATACAGGTACTCGAGGTTGCGGAGGTCGCCGAGGGACTCGGGCAGCTCCTCGTTCAGCTCGTTGTCGGCCACGTTGAGGTAGTCGAGACCTCGCATCGAGCCGATGTTCGTGGGCAGTCCACCGGTGAAGTCGTTGTTGTTCGCTGCGAGCACGCGCAGGTTGACCAGGTTCGACAACCCCTCCGGCAGCTCGCCGTTCAGCGAGTTGTCGCGGATGTAGAGCGTGCGCAGCGTCGTCAGGCTGCCGATCGAGCTCGGCACCTGGCCCGTCAGGTTGTTGTTCTGGACGTGCAGGTGTCGGATCTGCTCCATGTCGCCGATCTCGGCGGGGATGGATCCCGTCAGTTCGCTGTTGCCGACGTAGAACGCCCGGAGGTTGTCGAGATCACCGATCGACGTGGGGATCGTGCCGGTGAGGTCGTTCTCCCAGAGGTGGAGGATGCGGAGATCCTCCATGCCACCCAGGGTGGACGGCAGCGAGCCGTCGAGCTGGTTGTGGTGCAGATACAGCCACTCCAGCTCCTTGAGGTCGCCGATCGACGAGGGCAGGCCGCCGGTGAGCTGGTTGTGGGAGAGGTTGAGGTACCGGAGGCGTTCCATGCCGCCGAGCGAGGCCGGTAGCGCGCCGCTGAACTCGTTGTTGTTCGCGTACAGCCACACGAGCTGGTCGAGGTCGCCGATGTCGGCCGGCAGACCACCGGTCAGCTGGTTGTTGTGCAGGTAGAGGTGCGTCAGCTCCGACATCTCGGACATGTCGTTGGGGAGCACGCCGTCGAGCTGGTTGTTGTGCAGGTACAGCTGCCGCAGGTTCTTGAGGCCGCTGACGGACGTCGGCAACGTACCGGTCAGCTGGTTGCCGGCGAAGTTGGCGTACGTCAGCTCGTCGAGCTGGCCGAACCCGGCCGGCAGCTGGCCGGTGAGGCCGGCACCCGACACGTGCAGGGTGCGCAGTTCGCGCAGGCCGCCGATCGCGTTCGGCAGCGGACCGTTGATCTGGTTGTTGTAGAGGTACAGCCACCGCAACCGGCTCAGGGCGCCCAGCTCGTCGGGGAGGGGGCCCGGGATGTCGTTGTTGCCCAGATGCAGGTAGCGCAGGTCGGGCAGGTTGCCGATCGAGGGCGGCAGCGGCTGGCCGATCTGGTTGTTGTAGAGATACAGGTACCGCAGGTCGTCCATCACGCCGAGGCCGGCGGGGAACTCGGTCAACTGGTTGTTGTGGAGGTAGAGCCACTGCAGCTGGTCGAGGTTGCTGAACGCGGCGGGGATCTCGGTGATCTCGGCGTTGTGCATGTTCAGATGGAGCAGGTCCTCCATCTGGGTGATCGGCATCGGCAGCGGACCGTTGATCGGGACGTGGCGCATCCACAGGTGGGTCAGCGGCAGGTCGCCGTACTCGTCAGGGAGACCCGTCCAGTCGTTCCATCCCAAGGCGAGATGGGTGAGGCGCTCCGCTTCGGCGAGGGATGCATCGGGCACCCCGGCGAAGTCGTTCTGGTGGAGGTACAGACGCCACAGGTCGTCCATCGACGCCCAGTGGTCACCCATCACCGTCAGCTGGTTGTCCTGCAGGTGGAGCTCGTCGAGGGTCTCGAGTTCACCGACGGACGCGGGGATGGCCCCGGTCAGTCTGTTCGACCAGAGCCAGATGCGGGAGATGCCGTTGAGACCGCCCATCTCGTCGGGGAGCTCGCCGACGAGGTTGTTGCTGCGCAGGTCGATGGTGTGGACGTCGCCGCCCGTCACGTACAGGCCGTACCAGCTGTTGATGTCGAGGCTGTCGAGCCAGTTGTCCGAACGCTTCCAGCTGTCGCCCCCTGTCGAATGAAAGAGTGCGACGAGGGCGTCGCACTCTTCGAAGGAGATCTGAGTCTGGGTGTAGCAGCCGGCCCATTCCGGATGGTCGCTGTGTGCCTCCAGATTCGCGGCGACGAGCCTGGTCGCCGTTTCGGCGGCGCCAGGCTCTCGGTCGGAGAGTGGGACTGCGTCCTCGACGCCGAGGGTGTCGAGGCCGGCGTCGGCGCCGGGTTCGCCCTCGAGCGTGTCGTCCGGGTCGGTGCCGGGCCCTGCACCGGGGTCGGCGTCGGGGTTGGTGGCCACGTCGTCGCCGTTGCCGGCGTCAGGATCCGGTGGGCCACCGCCGCCGTCGATGCCGCCGTCGCCGCCGGGCACGCCGCCGGGGTCGTTGGTGCCGGGATCGCCCGGTGGCACGAAGCCACCGCCGGAGGCAGGGTCGTTCGGGTCGCCGCCTGGGTTCGCACCGGGGTCGTTCGGTCCGCCGGCCTCACCGGGTTCGGCCGGCGACGTGGTCGTCGGAGCGGCGGTGTCGGTCGTGGTCGGGGGTGTGAGGACGATGCCGTCACTGTCGAGCTGCTGATCGCCGTCGGCATCGGGATCGTCGGCGTTGGCCACGCCGTCGCCGTCGATGTCGGGATCCGTGTCGTTGGCGATGCCGTCGCCGTCGATGTCGGGATCCTCGGCGTTCGGGATGCCGTCGCCGTCGGTGTCGGGTTCGGCGGCCGTGGTGGTCGTGGCTCCGGGCAGCGCGGTCGGGGCCGTCGTCGCCGGGGCAGCGGTCGTGGCCGACGGATCGAAGGTCGGCAGTTCGAGGTCGACGCCACCATCGGTGGTGTCGGTGGTCTCACCGGATTCGGTGCGCAGCTCGACGGACGGCGCGGGTGTGTCGTCGCCGCTGGCCAGCAGGGTGCGGCCGAAGAAGAAGAAGGCGACACCCGCGAGCACCGCGAACGCGGCGAGGCGCCAGAGCAGGGAGTCTTCGAGGCGGAAGCGAATCGAGTCGAACATGATGCAGAGGTGGCGAGAGCCATCTCCCGCCAGATGTGTTGGTCGTCCGCGATGCCGCGCTGCTTAAGGGGAGTTGCATGACGGAACGGTGACGCGGCTGCCTCACCCCCATCACCCCCCGGTCACCTTCCATCCACTGCGATGAATAAAGTTGCATCGCTCTGAATGCTTGCTACGGTGTGTTCTTCGTCCCGGGCCACACGTCGGTCCGGGCGCGTCGATCGGGCACAGGGGAGCGACCCGCCATGTTGAAGTTGGGCGTCATCGGCGCCTCCGGGTTCACCGGAACGGAGCTGTTGCGGCTCGCGGCAGGACATCCCGACCTGGAGGTGGTCGCCGCCAGCGGTGACTCGATGGCCGGAACCCGCGTCGCCGATCTCTACCCGCACCTGGCCTCGGCCTACGGCGACCTCGACTATCAGCCCTACGACGTCGAGGACTTCATCGGTCTCGACGCCGTGGTCATGGGGCTGCCCCACGGCACCAGCCAGGCGATCGCCGCCGAGCTGTTCGGCAAGGTCGGCGTCGTGGCCGACATGGGCGCCGACTTCCGGCTGAAGGACCCGGCGCTGTACCCCGAGTGGTACGGCGAGGCCCACAGCTGCCCCGAGCTGCTGCCGTCGTTCGCGTACGGCCTGCCGGAGCTGTACCGCGACGAGATCGCGGGAGCGAAGGGCATCGCCGTGCCGGGCTGCAACCCCACCTCGGCCGCGCTCGCGCTCGCTCCGTTCACCCGTCGGGGGCTCGTGGCGTCGGCGCCGCTGATCGTCAACCTCGTCACCGGCGTTTCCGGTGCGGGTCGGGGGCCGAAGCCGCACACGCAGTTCTGCGCCGTCGACGAGAACGTGAACGCCTACGGCCTCCTGACGCATCGCCACACGCCGGAGATGGAGCAGGTGCTCGGTGGCTCGGTGCTGTTCACACCGCACCTCGCGCCGATGAACCGAGGCATCCTCGCCACCTGCTACGCCACGCCCGTCTCGTCGATGACCTCGGCCGACGCGCTCGAGGTCATGGCCGACTTCTACGCCGACGAGCCGTTCGTCGTGGTCGACGAACGCTCACCGTCCACCAAGTCGGTGATGGGTTCCAACTGCACCCACGTCACCGCTCGCGTCGACCCCCGTACCGGACTGCTCGTCGCCATCGCCGCCATCGACAACCTCACCAAGGGCTCGGCCGGCGGCGCGCTGCAGAGCATCAACCTCGCCCTCGGCCTCGACGAGACCGCCGGCCTCCCGATCATCGGCCTCGCTCCGTGACTGCTTCTTCTGGCGCCGACGCGGCGCTCACGGCGCAATTGCTGACCGAGGTCCTGCCCTACATCCAGCGCTGGCGCGACAAGGTCGTGGTGGTGAAGTTCGGCGGCAACGCCATGGTCGACGACGAACTCGCGGCCACCTTCGCCTCCGACATGGTGCTGCTGCGCCAGATCGGCATCCTCCCCGTGGTGGTCCACGGCGGCGGCCCACAGATCGGCGAGATGCTCCGTCGACTCGGCAAGGAGACCGTCTTCGAGGACGGGCTCCGTGTCACCGACGCCGAGACCCTCGACATCGCCCGCATGGTGCTGGTGGGAAAGGTCAACCGCGAGATCGTCGGCGCCATCAACGTGCACGGTCCGCTCGCGGTCGGCCTGTCGGGCCAGGACGCGGGCATCATCACGGCCGCGGCTCGTGACCCGCGCCTCGGGTTCGTCGGCGACGTCACCTCGGTCGATCCGACCATCATCCAACGCCTGCTGTCCGAGGGGCTCATTCCGGTCATCTCCACCATCGGTGCCGACTCGGCCGGTCAGGCCTACAACATCAACGCCGACACCGTGGCAGGGGCCATCGCCTCGTCGCTCGCGGCCGAGAAGATCATCTATCTGACCGATGTCGCCGGACTGCTCGCCGACGTCGATGAACCCGACTCGCTGATCAACCGCATCACCGCGGGCGAGTTGCGGGCCCAGCTCGACGCCGGCGAACTGGCCGGCGGCATGATCCCGAAGATCGGCGCCTGCGTCGACGCAGTCCAGGCCGGCGTCGCGTCGGCCCACCTGCTCGACGGGCGGGTGCCACACGTCGTGCTGATCGAGATGTTCACCGACTCGGGGATCGGCACGCTGATCACCGAAGAGCCCTACGGAGGGCCCGACCAATGACCCACGCCCAGGCAACCGGCGGAGAGGGCCTCGCGCACTGTCCGATCATGCCCACCTACGGGCCACCGCCCGTCATGTTCGTCCGCGGGTCGGGTACCGAGCTGTTCGACCGCGACGGCAAGCGCTACCTCGACTTCCTGTCCGGTCTCGCGGTCACGAGCCTCGGACACGCCCACCCTGCCGTCGCCGCAGCCGTCGCCGAGCAGGCCAACACGCTGCTGCACGTGTCGAACCTCTTCGCCACCGAGCCACAGGTCGAGGTCGCCCAGACCATCGACCGCCTGAACGGCGGCGGCGGTCAGGTGTTCTTCTGCAACTCCGGCGCCGAGGCCAACGAGGCGGCCATCAAGCTCGCCCGTCGCCACGGTGGTCCCGGCCGCCACGTCGTCGTGTCGGCGTTCCGTTCGTTCCACGGCCGGACGCTCGCCACATTGCACGCCACCGGTCAGCCGGAGAAGCACGAGACGTTCCAGCCGTTGCCCGAGGGGTTCCGGCACGTCGAGTTCGGCGATGCCGACGCCCTCGACGCCATGCTCTCGCCCGACGTGTGCGCCGTGCTGCTCGAGCCCGTGCAGGGCGAGGGCGGCGTGAACCCGGTGCCGCTGGGCTACCTGGAGCGTGTCCGCGAGATCTGCGATGAGCGCGGGATCCTGCTGATGATGGACGAGGTGCAGACCGGCTTTGCTCGGACTGGCGAGTGGTTCGGGTACCAGCACTCCTCCGTGCGCCCCGACGTCGTCACCATGGCCAAGGCGCTGGGCAACGGCATGCCCATCGGTGCCATCTGGGCGCCGGCCGAGGTCGCCGGCTCGTTCAAGCCGGGCGACCACGCCACGACCTATGGCGGTCAGCCCATGGCCACCTCCGCCGCTCGCGCGGTGCTGCGGACCATGGAGGCGATGGATGCCCCGGCAACGGTGCAGCGTGTCGGTGGCGAGCTCATGGCCAAGTTGGAGGAGGTCGACGGTGTCGCCGGCGTCCGCGGTCTCGGTCTGCTGCTCGCCGCCCAGCTCGACGAGGGCATCGACGCCCGCGTCGTGGTGTCGTCGTGCCTCGAACGTGGCCTGGTGCTCAACGCCGTCACCCCGACGGC